>NZ_BLAY01000024.1 GCF_020521235.1 Microseira wollei NIES-4236
GACAACTCAACGCCAAGGAAACAACATTACAAGCAGCTTTGGCAAAATTGGTGCAAATCGAAACCGAATTAGGCACAACTCAGGGACAACTCAACGCCAAGGAAACAACATTACAAGCAGCTTTGGCAAAATTGGTGCAAATCGAAACCGAATTAGGCACAACTCAGGGACAACTCAACGCCAAGGAAACAACATTACAAGCAGCTTTGGCGAAATTGGTGCAAGTCGAAACCGAATTAGGCACAACTCAGGGACAACTGGATAAGGCGCAGACTCAATTAAATATAGCGCAAGCAGAATTAGAGCGATCGCAAACAGAATTATCTCACACCCGCACTGAGAACGCAGCCCTCGCCGCCGAAATTGCGGCGATGAAATATTCTAAATTCTGGGAGTTGCGACAAAAATACTTGGCATTAAAACGCCGCCTGCGCTACCTGATCAAACCCTTTATATTTGCCATCGACTTTCCCACCAGTTGGAATATCGCCAATGGGAATTTTCAAATATGCGGTTGGTGCTGCAATACCCAAAATACCCAATCTAACATCCAAAGCATCCGCGCCAGAGTGGGAGAGCAAATTTTCCCAGGAAATTATGGCATGGCGCGGTCAGATGTCGCCGCCGCGTATAGGGAAATTAAAGGTGCGGAAGCATCCGGATTTGCTATTCCAGTTTCCCTTAATTCGGGAAAGCACAACCTGGTACTAGAAGCGTTAACCGAACCGGGAAAATGGCAACGATTCGCCTCCTACTCCTTGGTAATTTCACCATTGTCAGCAGCAATTGACGCGCCAAAAGATTGGGAACAGAAAAGCGGCACTATATTATTTTCAGGTTGGTGCTGTCATCCCCAGCAGAAAATTGAACAACTAGTCCTTTGCGTCGGCGATATTTCTGTAGAATGCGCCTATGGAAATTACCGTCCAGATGTGGGGAAAGCTTACCCAGATTGGCAAGATAGCGCCGCCAGCGGATGGGAAGCAAACGCCGCCATTCCGCCGGGAAGTTGGCAAGTTTTGCTCAAAGCAACTTTGGAGAATGGAGAAGTAGCATTATTTCAAGCACCGCTACCTTTAATTGTGCGGCGAGACTTGGCGCTTGAGAATTGGAAAAACCAATTGCAGACAGCGACAAGATTTGTAGAAGTCGTCAGGAAAAAAATCTACGAAAGGCGCATCCGACTTGGGGGTAGGTTGCTACCAAATCCGGGAGAAATACCCCGCTTGGTGAGAAAAATTATTAGTCTTTATCGGGAACAACAGTCAAAGACAGAATTAGCGACCCCTGGGTTTAATATTCCTCAACCCATAGAACCATACTCAGCTTGGTTGCAGGTTAACCAGTGGAATCAAACAGCAGAAGCATATCTGCTGGCGCGGTTAAATACCTGTCGGGGAACATTGCCGAAAATATCGGTAGTGATGCCAGTTTATAACACTCCGGTCGAGTTTTTAGAGCGCGCGATCGCCAGCGTCACCAACCAAGTCTACCAAAACTGGGAACTCTGCATCGCCGACGACTATAGCAGCAACCCCGATATCCCAAAATTATTGCAAAAGTGGCTGACAAAAGATAACCGCATCCGCGTTATTTATCTGCCAAAAAACGGCAACATCAGCGCCGCCACCAACAGCGCCGCCAGCTTAGCAACCGGGGACTATTTGGTATTCTTAGACCACGACGACGAACTTACCCCCGATGCATTAGGGGAAGTCGCCTTATACTTAGCAGAAAATCCAGAAACCGACTTTCTTTATTCCGACGACGACAAAATCGACACCAACGGACAACGCTACGCACCTCAATTTAAACCCGATTGGTCGCCAGAATTGCTACTTTCCTACATGTACTTTAGCCACTTGTGCGCCGTCAAACGAAACTTATTTGAAACCCTGGGCGGAATGCGAGTCGGGTTTGAAGGTTCCCAAGATTACGACTTCGCCTTAAGGGCAACAGAAAAAACCAATAAAATCGCTCATTTACCCTTAGTCCTTTATCACTGGCGCGCCACACCCGGATCGACCGCTATCACCGGCGCTGCAAAACCAAAAAGCTTCATCGCTGGAGAAAAAGCAGTGCAAGAAGCATTGCAGCGACGAGGGATAAAAGGAACCGCTTATCAACCCGAATGGGCGCTGAGATTGGGATTAGGATTATATTCCCATAAATTCCCAGACACCGGCCCCTCGGTTGCAATTGTTAT
This sequence comes from Microseira wollei NIES-4236, assembly GCF_020521235.1. Taxonomy (GTDB): domain Bacteria; phylum Cyanobacteriota; class Cyanobacteriia; order Cyanobacteriales; family Aerosakkonemataceae; genus Microseira; species Microseira wollei. The sequence continues at coordinate 2,207 of NZ_BLAY01000024.1, forward strand.
TCCCACCAAAAACCAGGTAAGCTTACTGCAAAATTGCCTAACTTCCCTGGAAAAAACCACCTACCAAAATTACCAAGTCGTCGTCGTTGACAACGAAAGCGACGAAGCGGAAACCTTAGCATATCTAGAACAAATTCCCCATCGCGTCTTAAAAGTGAAAAATCCCGATGGGAAATTCAACTTCGCCGCCATTAACAACCGCGCCGCCGAACAATTCGAAACCGACTATCTGCTATTCCTCAACAACGACACCCAAGTCATATCCCCAGATTGGTTATCTCAAATGATAGGATACGCCCAAATCGAAGGCGTCGGCGCAGTCGGTGCGAGATTGCTTTTTCCCGATGGCAGAGTGCAACATGCTGGAGTTATTCACGGGATGCATCACGGGTTAGCCGGACATGCATTTAAACTAATAAATAAAGACGACGGCGGATATCTTTCTTACGCCAAAGTGACGCGAAATTACTCCGCCGTCACCGCAGCTTGTCTGCTGACGCCGCGACAGTTATTCCTAGAATTAGGCGGATTTGACAAGATAGAATTCGCCGTCGCTTACAACGATGCAGATTACGGTTATCGATTGTTAGAAAAAGGGTATCGCTCCGTTTATTGTCCCACGGCAGAATTTATTCATTACGAGGGGAGTACGAGAGGATTTAGCGATAACCCCAAAGAAAGAGCAAACTATCGGCAAAAGTATGGAAAAAAAGTAGACTGCTTCTACAGTCCGCATCTTTCCTTAGAAAACGAACAGGTACAAATCCAAGCGCGACGGATTTTCACCGGGGATATACCAACCCTAAAAATCCTCATGTGCAGCAACGATTTAAACTTCACAGGTGCGCCGCTGCATCAATACGAAATTGCCGTAAATCTTGCCAAAAAAGGAGCGATCAAACCCATCGCTTTCTGCGTCAATGAAGGACCATTGCGAGAAGTATACCAACAGCAGGGAATAGAAGTCATCGTGCGGGAACATCCCCTGGCGAATATTTATACCCGAGGTGCATACGACGAAGCACTGCAAAAGCTGGGAGAAGAAATTAAGCAACTCGATATCGATCTAATCTATGCCAATACCCTGAATAACTTTTTCATGGTAGATTGCGCCAAGAAAATCGGCATTCCTTGCGTTTGGAACCTGCACGAAAGCGAACCTTGGCAAACATATTTCAACCATTTCGGCGCAGAAATAGCATCCCGCGCCTTAGAATGCTTCGCTTATCCTTACCAGATCGTTTTTGTCGCCGATGCGACGCGGGACAGTTATTTACCGCTGAATACTCAGCATAATTTTACCGTGATTCATAACGGTTTAGATATAGAACGATTGGATGCAGCAGCGCCAGGGTGGACGAAATTAGATGCGAGAAAATCTTTGGAAGTGGAACCCGAAGATGTGGTAATTTTGCTATTGGGGACAGTATGCGATCGCAAAGGACAACAAGACCTAGTTCGCGCCCTCTCCCACCTACCCCAACAACACCATACCAACATTCGCTGCTTCATCGTCGGCGATCGCCCAAATTACTACAGTCGCCAACTGGCAAAATTAGCAGCAGAACTACCATCATCCTTACAACGGCGATTAACAATAGTACCAGAAACGGCAGATACAGCCAGATATTACCAAGCCGCCGATATCTTTGTCTGCACTTCCCGCATCGAAAGCTATCCCAGAGTGATTTTAGAAGCAATGGCGTATAACCTACCCATCATCACCACCCCCGTATTCGGGATTAAAGAACAAGTCCGTCCCGGAGTCAACGGGATATTTTATCCACCAGGAAATGCGGCAGAATTAGCGAGTGCGATCGCATCCCTCCTAAATAATAAATCCCTCCGCGAACAAATGGCCCAAAACTCCCGTTACGTCCTCCAATCTTTAACCACCTTTGACGAAATGACCCAAGCTTATGCCCAAATTTTCCGCGAAGCTTATCTTAGCCAAAAATAGATTATCAAAAATAATCCATCCTTCCCTCAAACATAAACTTCGACAGTTCAAAATCAAACTAATATATATATCCCGATTATATGGAATAGCAAAAATGTTTAACCTCGATACCCCAACGAATAAAAAAATAAGCTATATCACCAATTTTTCCGGGTGGTTCATACCTGAAGAAAATCAAAAAGTACGGCTGAATGTATCCCTGAACGGTAAAACCTATGTTACTCTATCTCATGGAATCCTCCGCCCCGATGTAGCAGCAGCTTTTCCCCAACAAGAAAATGCATTAAACAGCGGTTTTTCAGGGGATATTCTCATTCCCCATACAATCAAACCAGGGGAAATTATAGAAATTGAAATCTCCGAACAAAATCAAAATATTTCATTATTAAAAAAAGAATTTACCTTGGTGGCTAATGAAAGCCAACAACTGCAACCCAGAAAGCGAAAATTTGAACTAAAACAATTGCTATATTGCCCAGAATGTGGAAGCAAACTAAATCAAATAGATCGGTCGTGCGGAGTTTGCAATTATCCAGTTTATACCAGAGGCAATACCCCCCACATCCTGCAAAAAGGAGATTTGCCATTTCTCAGGCTAACAGAAACCGAAAAAACCCATCCCTATTCCCCCTATGTTATTGAACTTTTGACTAAAATAGGAGATGGACTCGTTCTAGACTTTGGTGCAGGAAACACCCCCGAAGGCGACCTAAGACCCAATATTTGCTATCTTGACGTACAGCAATATCCCCACACCGATATTGTATGCAACACAACCAAATTACCTTTTCCAGATGCCATCTTTGACGCAGTTATCAGTCAAGCAGTATTTGAACACATACCCAATCCATTCCTAACCGCTAAAGAATTACATCGAATTTTAAAGCCAGGGGGTATAATCTTTATCGATACAGCTTTTATGCAGCCACTACACGGCGATCCCAGTCACTACTTTAACATGACACTGCACGGCCTTCGTTTAGTAATGTCTGATTTTGAAGAGTTACGCAGTGGAATTAGACCTTATCAGTATCCTTCCTTTGGATTTATCATGCAGCTCGAAGCCGTTTTACCCTATATTACTCAACAAGCGTGGAAAAATAAATTACAAGATTGGCGTGAATTCCTTTTAAAAGAAGGTAAAAATCTAGACATGGCCCTGGGAAAAAAAGGTCGAGAAATTGTGGCAGCCGGAGTATTTTTTGAAGGTATAAAAGCAGTAAAATAATGGGATGTGAAATAGATTTTCTGATAATAGGCGCGCAAAAATGTGGCACAACATCCTTGTACAACTACCTAATTCAACATCCGCAAGTAGTACCCGCGCGCACAAAAGAAGTGCATTATTTTGACCTAAACTTTGACAAAGGAATCTCATGGTATCAAGACCAATTTCACCCAGTTGATCGCCAAAATAAAATGCTCGCCGGAGAAGCTAGCCCCTACTACATCTTTCATCCATTAGTGGCGAAAAGAGTACAACAAATATTGCCAAAAGTCAAGATAATTATATTATTGAGAAACCCAGTAGAGCGAGGGATATCCCATTACTATCACGAAGTAAGATTGGGAGTAGAAGACAAAGGGATAGAGGAAGCGATCGCATCCGAACCCACCCGCCTAGCAGGCGAAACCGAAAAGATCGTAGAAAACCCCAACTATTACAGCTTCAACCACCAACACTACACCTACCTTTCCAGAGGCATATACCTAGACCAGATCAAAAACTGGATGAACTTCTTCCCCAAACAACAAATTTTAATCATCAAAAGCGAAGACCTATACAACCACCCGCCAACCATCCTAAATCAAGTCTGTAACTTCCTAGAAATACCCCCATATCAACTCCCAGACTATGGTAAATATAATGCAGGAGAATACCCACCCATCGACCCAGCAATGTACCAACGCTTACAAACCTACTTCCAACCACACAATCAAAACCTAGAAAACTACCTAAACACAACCCTTAACTGGTAACAAAACCAAACACCTCTTCTTCTCTCTTCCTTCGTGTCCTTCGCGCCTTCGCGGTTCAATAATTCAATAAATTAGATCCCAATGAGAATCCTATTTTTACATCCCAACTTTCCCGCCCAATTTCGCCACGTCGCCGCATTATTAGGTCAAGACCCCAACAACGAAGTAGTCTTTGCTACCAAAGTCGAAAACCCAGAGTGGCAAATTCCCGGAGTCCGCAAAGTCATGTTTCAACCGAGTCGCACCCCCCGCGCCGAAACCCACCACTACGTGCGATTCCTAGAAAGCGGCGTCCTGCACGGACAAGCAGTATTCCGAGTAGCAGAACAACTCAAATCAGAAGGATTTGTCCCCGACATCGTCTACGGACATTCCGGGTGGGGACCCACCTTATTCGTCAAAGACGCCTTCCCAAACGCCGTCCTGCTATGCTACTTCGAGTGGTTTTACCACTCCATCGGTTCCGACGCCGACTTTGACCCGGCAGACCCCCTCACAGTCGATGACATGGCGCGCATCAGAATCAAAAACGCCCCCATATTAATCGACTTATACAGCTGCGACTGGGGCATCTCCCCCACCCACTGGCAACAATCCCAATTTCCCAAAGAATTCCATAGTAAAATCAGCGTCCTCCACGACGGCGTCGATACCGACTACTTCCAACCCAACCCAGACGCCAAACTCATCCTACCCAACCTCGACTTATCAGACGCAGACGAAATTGTCACCTACGTAGGACGAGGCATGGAACCCTATCGCGGCTTTCCAGAATTTATCGAATCCCTCGCCTACCTGCAAGAACGCCGTCCCAACTGCCACGTAGTAATTGTCGGTTCAGATCGCGTCTGCTACGGCAAATCCCTACCCAACGGCGAAACCTACAAACAGCAGATGCTGAAAAAAGTCCCCTTAGACTTATCGCGGGTTCACTTCGTCGGCACCTTACCCTACGGACTGTACCTGAAAGTAATTCAAGCATCCTCAGTTCACGTTTATTTAACCCGACCTTTTGTATTATCTTGGTCAATGATTGAATCGATGTCCACCGGGTGTTTAGTCGTGGGATCGGATACGCCACCCGTGCGCGAAGTGATTCAGGATGGAGAAAATGGCTTGCTAGTAGATTTCTTCTCCCCCAAGCAAATAGCTGACCGCATTTGCGAAGTATTAGACCATCCTACCCGCATGGCAGAAATCCGCGCCAAAGCAAGACAAACCGCCGTAGAAAAATATGCCCACCAACAGTTGCTACCCCGCCACATCCAACTAATTCAAGATGTGGCAAATCGATCCTTCCCACCCGACCTCAGCAAAACCAGTTACCAATTGACACAGGGTCAGGATTTAGCGGTGCGGTAGAAAAAATTTGCCAAATCTTGCAGCAGAAGGTTCACAAACTCCGGTATGATAACCATCGTTGTTAAAAATTTCCTATAGAAGGGGAACTATAACAGCAGTGCCACAGTCATGAAAGCTTACGCAAAAAACTAAAGAAACTGGGTTGCTAGCCAAGTCCGGCGTTGCTGAAAAGATTTATTCTCGTTTGAGAAACCCGGTTTGAAGCGTCAGTATTATTCATGGGGCGGCAACAATCTTTAGCTGGGGCGCTGTCTAAGTAATTGGAGAGAATCAATGATGCAAGCTATACTACTGGAGGCTCTGCCAGCGAAACCAACCGAGAAATCTGGCTGGTCAGCTCAATCGGCAAGCAGCCATTGTAGAAACTTTGTCGGATATATCATCAACATATCCAGTACACGACTACAAAATGAGGAGTGAACGATAAATGGCTGAGATTATACTTGCGCCGGGACCCGACAACACGATAGTCGGTGCTGCTGGCGATACAATATATGGACTGCAAGGGGATGACACGATCAGAGCCTTGTCGGGAAACGTCATACTTTATGGCGGTAAAGACAACGATAGCCTACTCGGCAGTGGCCCCAACAGTACGCTTTATGGCGACAAAGGTAGTGACTACCTCACCAGCGTCAGCCAAAGTTTTTTGATCGGCGGTGATGATAACGACACCCTGAAAGCAACTTTTTCCGATACCTTGTACGGCAGTGCGGGCAACGACAGCTTGATCGCCGCTCAAAGCAGTATCCTGTATGGCGGTAAGGGTAAGGACAACATGGTCGGCGCGGCGGGTGCGACGCTCTACGGTGACGCCGATGATGACAATCTCGTTGGTGCAGGCGGCGGTTTGTTGTACGGCGATGATGCCAAGGGAGAGAAATCCGGTAACGATACGATCGCCGCTCTTGGTGGAGATACGGTGTATGCCGGTCAAGGGGACGACAACATCACAGTCAAGGCATCAGGGGCAATCATTTTCGCTGGTCAGGGTGCTGACACCATCGCGCTTGACGCTGCGGTGCAAGGCAACGTCACCGTTTTAGGTGGTCAAGACGATGACATCATCATTGGTAAAGGCGGTCGCAGCGTCCTGAAAGGCGACAAGGGCAACGACTCCCTAGTTGGGTCAGAAGGTGCCCCTGGTGCTAATAGCGACTCCCTCTATGGTGGTGCCGGTGCCGACACCCTTGTAGGTACTACTCAGAAGGACTTTTTAGTCGGTGGCGATACTACAACTACTAACGACACCGCACCTGGTGCCGACGTTATCGACTGCAAAGCTGGCGAAGACACCGTCTACGGTGGTGGTGGTAATGACAATATAAACGCTGGCAGCGAAAACGATCTCGTCTATGGCGGTAGCGGCGGTGACACCATAATAGCTGGGATAGGTGACGACAAAATGTTTGGTGGTGCTGGTAATGACAGCATCTTCGGTGGCGATGGCAAGGACAGCCTCACTGGGGATGATGGCAACGACACCTTGATTGGTGGCAGGGAAAACGACGTCATCACTGGTGGTGGTGGAGCCGACTTCTTTGTTTACACCAAAATTGAGCTTCCTGACGGCAATCCATTAGGGGCAAGCAAAGTCACCAACTTAACCGAACTTGGGCTAGACACCATCCTAGACTTTCAGTCAGGTGTAGACAAGATAGTTCTAGGAAAAGACTTGTTTGGCGATCCGTTAAACGATCCAACCAAGACACCAGGAGTTGCAGTCGTTACATCCGTCGATGCGGCTAAGCTTGCCGTTGCACCCCTGGTTTTAGACAAGAGTACTGGTTTCCTCTACTTCAATCAAAATCTTGGTCAGCCAGACTTTGGTACTTTTGCAGAGGGCAAGTTCCTCTTTTTACAAAATGCTACCACCCTCACCAACACCGACTTCATCATCGTTTAGTAGGTTGTAGAAGTAGGTACTAGGTTGGGTTGAACCCAGTGAACCCCGATATAAACCAAGCATCCCGGTTTCTTCAAGAAACCGGGATTTTTAATCGCCAAATTATTAACTTTCTGAAGTTGGGTTTCCTTACCTCAACCCAACCTACAATTCTAATTAACCCAAGTTGCTAGTTATAACTCTCGTGGGTTGCACAGCAGAAGCTAATCGCAAGCTTGCTAATTGCTGATGGGAATATTTTTCGGTTCTACCAGCCATTAGCTATTAGCCATTAGCCTGTCTTCAGCCCTCAAAAGATAACTAGCAACTTGCGTTAATTATCAGCCAAACAACTCTGGCACTCGACTTCGCAACTCCTCATTTAACCTGGGTAATTCATCTCGCATTTGCAAATACCAATCCCGCCGCTGTTGATAGTGCTGGGATAGCAAGCGATTTTCCTTCACCCACTCATAGGCATTTGCTGCTAACTGATGCCGGAATTGCGTATCCTCAATCAATTGCCGCAACTTCGCCTCGAATTCATCTACCGAACGATAGATTAATCCAGTTTCCCCTTCTAAAATCGCTCCCTCATATACTGTAGGACTCGACAACACCGCCACCCCATGTCCCGCACATTCAATAAACTTGAGGTCAGATTTCATGTTATTAAACCGGGTAGGATTGAGCGGCAACAAACCAATATCGCAAGCGTGCAAAATTTCCTGATAACGCTCGTAAGGACAAAACGGTTCTAACTCCTTGTGGGGCGTTTCCAATGCTTCAAAAAACTGCTTATCGTAAATTACCTGCACCCGCACTTTTTCCCCATAATCTGCCAGTATCCGATTCAAAGCAGGCATAATCAAAGCCCAATCTTCCTCGCGGTTCAGCGCCCCAAAAAATATTTTTATCTCTCCATCTTCACCGTACTGCCTCTTTTCTGGTAGATAAGCAAGCTGATTTTGAAATACCTTCACATTAGGATTAATTTGCCGCAAAAACTCTGCCAAAGGTGCGGTAGAAGTTTGCACGCAGTGACAAACGCGGTAGGTAAAAAATTGATTTTCTGCGTGAGCGGGCCAACGCATGGGATCGTCATCAATTTCTGCTATAATTAAATATCCCCGTCGCAACAATTCTTGTATTTTGGGAATATCATCGGGCGCTTGCAAAAAGCCCCGCTGCCAAATCAATACCTTTTCTTCTCCAGGCTGAGCTATGCTCAAATCGGCGGTTTTCACCGCCGCCACGGTCCGCACCCCTGGAATCGTAGAACTGAGGCGGTCTGGCTCCAAAACTCGCACTCTGTCGCAAGCCAAAGGCGCCATCATCATCGTTTGAATCAGCAGACGCCTGGGTTGTACTGAAGATTTAATTGCGCGCACCAGATACTGGTAAGCACCAGTTTGGAGGGCAAATTGAGCCTTATCGACACCCAAAGCTGGGAGTACCGGCGCTATCACCTGCTGGAACTTTTCATAATCGGCTCCTTTATTTGCCCGCGTTTGAATTTCATATACTTGTAACTTTGCAGCGGCAAATAGTTGCTTGATGCTATCTAAGGTAAAAAAGCGCAAGTGGGTGCGGTCGAGCAAGCCTTCATCTTCGTACTTCCAGTTGCCCCGCAACAGCTTGACGAGCAGGCTCCAGTGCTGCACGTTGGGGATACATGCCAAAACTTGACCTTCCGGTTTTAACCAGGCTGCGTGGCGCTGCATCACCGTCCAAGGGTCGTACAGATGTTCCAGCACGTCGCCATAAACCAGGCAATCTATCGTCCCCTCTGGGATATCTAGCGCTAGGTTTGGGTCTTCGGCACTTCCCACCACTACACGGTCTAGTCTATTTGCGGCGAATTGTGCCGCTTCTGGGTTCAATTCCCAGCCGATGTATTGGCAGTGGGGATTGATGCGCTTGTAGTGTTCTGCCAAAGCACCCGCCCCGCAGCCAATCTCAACAATGACCTTAGCATCAGCGGGCAATAACCTGAGCAAATCTGGATTAATGCGATTGTAATAGTCAGGCAGAGCCTGGGTAATAGCGTTCCCAGGCAGAGCCTGGGTAATAGCGTTCCCAGGCAGAGCCTGGGAACGAGGGTCAGCGCTCCCCTGCTCGCCAACAGGGGCGGGTTTAGTTAAATTATCTGTTTGAGTTTTCAGCTTATCGGTAAAACCCGCCCCAAAAGCGCTCTCCTGCTCCTCTGCTCCAGAGCTTCCTTGCTTTGCAGCGCCGCTACAAATTTTTAACACTTTTTCACCCCAGCCGGAAGCAAAATGCTCGATTTCCAAGAAGTTGGCATTTTCGGGGGCTGATTTGTAAGTGCGAAAAGTCCGCATAATTCCCAGGGTAGCGGCACTTTCTAATGGACCGAACCAACTGGTATCTCGGTCTAAAAAGTGAGGCTGTCGCACCCAGTGGTTCATTTGGGCGACATTCAAGAAATAGCAAGCTGCATGGGGATTGGATGTCCGCAGGAAGCGAACGCTGTTGCCCATAATTTGACCTTTCAATTCCGGCTGGTCTTGCAGGTCTTGATATTTAGCGGTAAATTCAGGTGCTAGGTTGGGATCGATGTAGGTTTTGCAGTTGGGGCCATCGAGGGATACTTCGTAGCGATGGGGCATAAGTAAGCACATATTCCCCGCTTGCTGGGTAAACCAGTTGAGTTTGGTAAACAACCAGGGGTCGTGCAAAATCCCGTCGTCTTCCAGAAAGCAGAAATATTCGTAACTGCCCAAACAGTCCCGCAGTAGCGCCTGACACTCAAACCCCAACATCATCGGTTCGACGCGGGTTGGATAATGTTTGTACAGATGGGAAGGCAACCTTAGTCGATCCAATAGGTGGCTACCTTGGGTTGTGCAGATTACAACATCAATTTGATGCGCTTGGGGCTGATTCGCCGGAATTGTTTTGCGTTGGTCAAAGTCCGCCACCAGCTGGGAGTTGCCAAATAACTGGTGCAACGCCGTGACGCAAGCCGTTAGCGCCTCGATGCGCGGCTGGGGGTCTTTTCCCAGGGAAGCGTACCGCCCATCGCCAAGAGGTTTAAAGTAGTGGGGGATGGTGAATAAAATCCGCATAGAGAGCTTCAGGAGAGGGTCTTCGCCGATTTTTTACAATTGTTTAAAAATTATCCCGGTTTTCCAGATTTGCAATGGTATATTAAAGGGTTAAAGTCGATTTGATCGCATTTTGCTAAAAGTCTGGGAAAAATATCCGAGGTTTGGTAATAAATCATAGGCGATTCGGTGCAGTTATTGCAGTTGCAATCCGTTTGGCGGCTTTTCTGGAATTTGACGGTTTTCGATTGTATACCAAGGTTAAAGGCGGCGGATATCTGTTTGGGGCAAAATCCCTGGCGCGAAGTCTCCGTTCGTAGTAGGCGATGGCAGCGCCGTTGGGCGCCCTTGGGCGCCGTCGAATGGTAAAATCCCCACAGAATCAGGTTAACTTAGTATCAGGGTCCCATCTCAATCGGCAACCGTAAAAACTTCTATCAGTAGTAACTAATGGCACAAGTGTTTCAAGCTGGCAATAAAATAATTCAAGCAGAGGAAATGCTGGTATTATTAGGTAGGTATCAAATGATGCCGCAGTTTTTACGCGGGCTGATAATAGATGAAGCGATCGCTGATATAAATTGTACAGAAGAAGAAAAGGCGGCAGCGCTCGGGCAGTTGGAAGCGCAATATCAGCTGACCACCCCGGAAGCGAAAGAAGCTTGGCTAACGAGTCAAAACTTGACACCAGAACACCTAGAAGAAATCGCCACGCGACCCGTGCGGCTGGAAAAATATAAGCAAGAAACTTGGGGACATAAGGTCGAGTCTTATTTCCTGGCACGCAAACCCTATCTGGACCAAGTGAGATATTCCCTGCTCCGCACCAAAGACCTGGGTTTGGCGAACGAGTTATACTTTCGCATCCAAGGAGGGGAACAATCCTTTGCCGAAATCGCCAAAGAATACTCTCAAGGGGTAGAAGCGAATACGGGGGGTTTATTGGGACCAGTTCCCATCCGTCAACCCCATCCCCTGATTAGTCAACTACTATCAGTAAGCAAACCCGGTCAACTTTGGCCGCCCCGCGCATTAGCCGAATGGTTTGTCATAGTCAGATTAGAACAATTGATTCCCGCCCAACTCGATGACGCCATGCGCCGCCGCTTAATCGACGAAATGTTTGAAAGTTGGATGAACGAGCAGATCAAACAAATGGGGCAATTGCAACTGGTAGAAACCCAGCCAGAGTAAGCAGTAGTAGGATAGGGGATCTGGAGCAGGAGAGCAGCATGACCAATTAGCAATTAGCAATTAGCAATTAGCAACTACCGAATCTAAAATTACTATGACCCAAGCAGTTTCTCGAACGCAAATACAAGCTTTTCTGGCCCAGACAGAGCCGTTCTCGCAACTGGGAAGCGCCGCATTACAAAAGCTGGCAGGGGAATGCGAAATGCTGCGCTATCGCATTGGACAAACGATCCTGCAACGAGAGGCGCTGCCTGCGAATATATCGATAATATACATCGGACAGGTGCGGCTGTTGGGACAAGACCATCGCACGCAAATGCCCGTAAGCTTAAAGTTAGCAGGGCCCGGTGAAGTCCTGGGGTGGGGATCGCTGGTGCGGGGAGTGGGTTGTGAAACAGCGATCGCCTCCACCGAATCGATCTGCATTACCGTTCCGGCAGGGGTATTTCTGGCCTACCTGGAGAAAGAAGAGGCATTAAAGAGGGCATTTCGCGATCGCGCCAATGCCTGCGAAGTTGCTGCACTGCTGAGTGTGGAATTGCAGCGCCGCGCCCTGGGGGACGCCAATCTGAAAGAATTAACCGTCCAGGTGCTGCCGGGTGTAGAAGTGCTGAATTTTCCATCCGGCACGCCGCAAATCCCGGCATTAGATGCGGGAAAACTATGGCTGGTCAGCAGCGGCACCATCGGTGCCTTCTCAGAAGGTAGCCGATTTCCCACGCAAGAATCCGGCAAATGGCAGCCAGTCCGAGGCAAACAAGGGGTTAGATTGCTGGGGTTGCCAATAGTCAGCCAACCCGAACCAGAGAATCCCAGCGAAACGCTGCAAACGCAAAGCCAACCCGTCCCCGACAGCGGAGAATCACCCTATGAAGCAATACCGCTAGCGCCTGATATCCCACCAGGGCTTTCGGAAACAAAAAAAGAAGAACGGGAAAACTTCCCCTTCGTGCGAGGCAGGGGAAAAATTGAAGCGCCTTTAGCTTGCTTCAAAATGCTGAGCCAGCATTTTGGCGTGCCATTTCGCCGCGACATCCTGCGCAAAATATTAGATAACCAAATCAAATCCACCGGCAACATTACGCTGATGACCTGCGGGGCAGTAGCCGAAACAATGGGTTTAAAAGCCCGACTGGTAGAAGTACCCGCCCAAGCTCTCTTCAGATTATCAGCACCAGCATTAATTCAATGGCAAGATAGCTTTGCCGTCGTTTATAAAATTACCGAAAAAGAACTGGTTTTAGGCGTACCGCAAGAAGGAATTCGCCGCCGCAGTCCCAGGGACTTTACCGAAACTTGGGGAGCAAAGGGACAGGTGCTGTTGCTGGAAGCCCGTCCCGAAGGAGTCAAAGAAAATTTCAGCCTCCGCTGGTTTTTACCATCTATTTCCAAATATCGCAAAGTCCTGATCGAAGTTTTTATCGCCTCGTTCTTTGTCCAGCTGTTTGGACTTGCCAACCCGCTGATCACCCAGGTGATTATCGATAAAGTACTGGTACAGCGCAGTATCGATACCCTGCACGTGTTGGGAGTCTTTTTGCTAGGCGTGGGGGTGTTTGAAGGGCTGTTAACCCACCTGCGGACGGTTTTATTTGTAGATACCACCAACCGGATTGACGTCACCCTGGGTTCGGAGGTAATCGATCGCTTGCTGACCCTACCCTTAAATTATTTCGACCATCGTCGCGTGGGGGAACTAGCAGGGCGGATAAACGAATTGGAAAACATTCGCTCGTTTCTGACCGGGACAGCACTCACGGTCGTGCTGGACTCGGTATTCTCGGTGATTTATATCATCGTGATGATAATTTACAGCGTGCCCCTGACGGTTGTCGCCTTATTAACCATCCCGTTATTCGCCGTCTTGACTTTAATTGTCGCCCCGATCGTACAGCGGCAGTTACGCACCAAAGCCGAACGCTTGGCGGATAGCCAGTCGTATTTAGTCGAAGTGCTTTCCGGCATCCAAACCGTCAAGGCGCAGACAATCGAGTTAAAATCTCGCTGGAACTGGCAAGAAAAATATACCCGCTACATATCGGCGGGGTTTAAGACAGTGCTGACCTTTAGTACCGCCAGTTCGCTATCGGGCTTTTTCAACAAGCTATCGGGACTGCTGCTGTTGTGGGTAGGGGCGTACTTGGTGTTGGACAATAAGATGACCCTGGGGCAGTTAATTGCGTTCCGGATTATTGCTGGTTACGTTACCAGTCCCTTGTTGCGCCTGGTGCAACTGTGGCAAAACTTCCAAGAAACCGCCTTATCTATCGAACGGTTGAGCGATGTGATGAATGCCACTCCAGAGGCAGACGAAAGCAATCGCAGCAATATCACCATGCCGCCGATTGAGGGAGGAGTCAAGTACGAGAACTTATCGTTTGGATTTAATCCAGGCGGACCGCTGCAACTGGTGAATGTGAATGTAGAATTCCCAGTGGGAACCTTTGCTGGGATTGTCGGACAAAGCGGTTCGGGAAAAAGCACGCTGATGAAGTTGCTGGCGAGGCTTTACGAACCAACCGCAGGGCGAATTCAAGTCGATCAATACGATATTGCCAAAGTCGAACTTTACTCGCTGCGGCGGCAAATCGGCATGGTGTTGCAGGATACGCTGCTATTTAACGGCACCGTGCGGGAAAATATTGCCCTGACAAATCCGGAAGCCAGCGACGAAGAAATTATAGAGGCCGCTAAAATAGCAGTCGCCCACGATTTTATTATGTCCTTGCCCCAAGGGTATAACACGATAGTGGGGGAAAGGGGGTCATCCCTATCTGGGGGACAAAGACAGCGGATTGCGATCGCGCGCACCGTGCTGCAAAATCCCAAAATGCTAATCTTAGACGAAGCCACCAGCGCCCTAGATTACCACTCAGAACACCAAGTCTGCGAAAACCTAGCAGCAGCCTTTAGCCATCGCACTGTATTTTTCATCACCCACCGACTCAGTACAGTGAGAAATGCCGATGTGATATTGATGATGGATCAGGGAAGCGTGGTGGAACAAGGAACGCACAAAGAATTAATGGCACTCAAAGGCCGTTACTATTGCCTCTACCAACAACAAGAATCAGGACTGTCTTAAATCGGATGGCGTTCCCAGGCAGAGCCGTGGAAACTACGATAATAGGTAATAAGAAAGCTTGTTACCAATTACCAATCACCAATTACCAATTACCAATTACCAATGAAGAACTATGACCAACAAACAATTAATCGATCATTCCAACGGAAATGGCAATGGCAACGGCAATGGTAAGCACAATGGGGCTACCACTGTCAAGGACTTTAAACCGATTTATTTGCCCAGCCCAGAACCCGTTGTTGTCCCCAAAGTAGTCGAATTTAAACCCAGCGAACAACCCGTCCTGATAGGACGACCAGGTTGGTGGTCCCACGCCTTTGTTTGGGTAATTGTGGGGATTACGGGGTCCGGGATTGCTTGGGCGTGCCTTGCGCCCATCGAGCAAGCTGTACCCGCCATGGGTAAATTAGAAGCCGTGGGGGCAGCTAGAGAAGTGCGGGCGCCCAACGGCGGCGTCGTGCGGGAAATTTTCGTTAAAGACGGTCAAAAGGTGAAAAAAGGCGACCTGCTGCTCACCTTTGACCCCAGAGCGCCCCAAGCCGATTTAGAATCGTTGAAAAAACTGCGGGACACGCTGTTAAAGGAAAATCAGTTTTATAACGATGCCAAAAATGGCAATATGGCGGGAGGGTCGCCAGAGTGGCGCAGTCTGATGGAGTCGCGCAACGCCCTCCTATCAGAAAACGAGTACTTGAGGGCGCAGCTTTCCGGCGGCAAAACGGCGGGAAGTGGCGGTGGGGACTTCAACGCCAACCAACAAAGACTGTTAGTAGCCAGTCGCGCCGAAATTCAGTCTCGCGTAGCCGCAGCCAGATTGCAAGTCCAGGAATTAGGAACGCAACTAGGGCAGGTGCGGGGACTCCTAGAAGCTTCTAGGAAACAATTACCCATGCAGCAGGCGCAATTAGAAACAGCAAAGCAGCGATTCCTCACCGCCAAAGATCAGCTAACCACAGCCCAGGCGCAATTACCCAGGGCAGTAGAACAACTGCAAACCGCTAGGGCGCAATTAAACAGGTCCGTTGAGCAACTGGAAACCGCTAAGGCGCAATTGCCCAAAGCACTTGAGCAGTTGGAAGTGGCTAAGGCGCAATTACCCAGGGCAGCTGAGCAGTTATTAGTGGCAAGGGCGCAAGTACCCAAGGCAGCTGAGCGAATTGAAACGGCAAGGCAGTTGCTCGAGACGGATCAAGCTTTGTATAACAAAATCAAACCCGTGGTAGATGCAGGGGCGCTGTCCGAACTGCAAGCTCAACGGCAACAGCAACAAATTTTGACGCGCCGTCAGGAACTCGCAGCAAGCGAAGCGGACATTTTGACCCGCAGAAATGAAGTGGTGACAAGGGAATCGGAAATCCTGCGCCGCCGTCAGGAAATTACTGCCGGGGAATCGGAAATCCTGCGCCGCCGTCAGGAAATCACCGCCGGGGAATCGGAAATTCTGCGCCGCCGTCAGGAAATTACCGCCGGGGAATCGGAAATCCTGCGCCGCCGTCAGGAAATTACCGCCAGTTATGGTGAAATTGCCAATCGCCAAGGCGAAGTCGCGGGTCGGGAAGCGGAATTGTTGAAAACTCAAGCCGAAATCGACCGCTTAGTCAAGGAAGAACAACGCATCCAAGTAGCGATTGGTCGGGCGCAGGAACAGTTGCAAAATACGGTGGCTTTATCGGCGAAAGATATCTTGACGAAAATTGCCGATAATCAGAAACGGGTGGCGGAAATTGATAGCCAACTCGCTCGCTTCCGCTTGGAAAATCAGAAAAAGCTCGATGAAATTTCCAGCCAAATTGTGAAAGCGGAACAAGCAGTTCAATACCAAGAATTGCGGGCGCCAGAAGATGGGATAGTGTTCGATTTAAAACCGAATTCACCCGGATATGTCGTCAGGTCAATTGATAACGAACCAGTGATGAAAATTGTACCTGGAGATAACTTAGTCGCAGCCGTTCACCTGCAAAACAAAGATATCGGACACGTCAAAGAAGGGATGGATGTAGATATCAGCGTTGAATCCTTCCCTTCTACGGAATTTGGCACTATCAAGGGCACATTAAAGTTGATTGGTCGGGATGCCTTGCCGCCGACCCAGGAACGTCCTTTCTATGCGTTTCCAGCTGAAATTGAGATGGAGCGCCAGACAATTAACGTCAACGGTAAGGAATATAATCTCCAATCTGGGATGGCAATTAATGCGACGATTAAGGTGCGTAAGCGCAAGGTGATCGATATCTTTACAGAGTTGTTCCAGAAGTCAACCGATAGTCTCAAGACTGTCAGGTAATCAGCTAACGCCTGTTGCTAGTTATCCCGTTGTTAATTGCTAATTGCTAATTGCTCATATAGCATTTTTCCTTCTATTAGCCCCACTTTACGTTTGAGATAACTAGCAACTTAAGTTAATCGGCTAAAAAGCACCATCTGGGAAAACTGTGGGGGTAATTGCTGCCTCCACAGTTTTGTTTTATACATGGCTTGAACCCACACGCCTAGTAAGCAGAAGAGGGAAGTTATCAGATTGATAGAAGCAGGACTTATATCATGTCCAGTAGCAACGGTTGTGTAACTGCTAATAGCTAATCGCTAATGGCTGTTCTGGAGGCAATTGACAAGCTTGCAATTAGCAATTAGCAATTAGCCATCCATACACTACCGATACCTCAGGACATGATATTACGCTCATATTCCGGGTTTCGATCAAAAATCGAGTCCGCAGCAAGAAACAAAGGTGATAGGTTTGTCGTGGGTAAGTCCTAATCAGAAAGAAAAACGATCTCGGTTCTAGATGGCGCGATCGCTTGTAAAATTAACCAAAAGTGATTTGCCGAGTGGATACCCTGGGCGAAGGCTGCCAACGGTTGCGATCGCTCTGATTTAATGGTATAGATGGTCGGAGAAAAATTACAGGGATTGATGGAGCGATTCTCCCCGTGGAGACGCAACGCAAACGCAACAGAAGTGAGTTGAGGTTTCTGTATTAGTGGTGGGAGAGGAAGTCAATGACAAATGCAGATTATTCCGTTGTTATTCCAATCTATAACGAGGAAGAAACGATTCGGGAGTTATGGAAACAACTGTCTAAGGTTTTCAAACAACTCGATGGCGATAGCGAGGTGATTTTTATCAACGATGGCAGTTATATTAGCGGTTTAAGATCCTATGCAGGATTTAAACAAACAGGTATTGTGGTAGAACGCGGCCCGCGATATAAAGGTGAGCCAAGGGTGACGGTACTCAAGCTGTTTAAACTGGCGTTTGATGGCATATTTTCCTTTTCTACAATTCCTTGGAAAATTTCTACTTTCTTGGGATTTGTATTGGCGATCGCTTCCTTTATCATCGGCCTGATTGGACTGGATTACAAGTTAATTTTGGGTCAAGAGTTTTTAGAGTGGAATCAAGGATTGACGATCGCTTTGTTTCTCGGCGGCATTCAACTCATTTCTTTGGGCATTATTGGAGAATACATCGGGCGGATATATGATGAGGTGAAGCAGCGCCCTTACTATATAATTAGAGAGCCAATTGGATTTGAAGAGTAAATTAAGAAATAGCATGAATGTCAGCAAATTTAATGTTAAAGAAGTCGGGGAAAAACTGGCTTTTTTACTAGCAATTATTCCGGCAATTTTGACGGGAATCCTCATCGTCAAGTACGGTGTCAACGTTTTGTTTTGGGATCAGTGGCCTTTGGCCTCGATATTTGAGAAAATTTATGCGGGCAATCTGACGTTTCAAGACTTGATTTCCCAGCACAACGAAAGCCGGAAATTCTTTCCGCGGCTGCTGTTTATAGGGATGGCATACCTAACGGGGTGGGATGTGAGATATGAGATGTTAGTTATCTTTATTTTGGCTTGCCTAGTCTCGTTTAATATTTACCGTTTAAGCTTACTCACAGTTGGGGGTAGCAGGGTAAAATTGCTTTTGCTAGCATGTTTGTCAAATCTGTTAATATTTTCACCGATTCAGTGGGAAAATTGGCTGTGGGGTATACAAGTAGTCGTATTCGTTCCCATTGCCTGTCTCACAACCTGTATATTAGTGGCCTACTCTAATTTATCCTTAAGAATTAAGATTTTAATCGGCATTGTTCTAGCAACAATTTCAACTTTTTCTTATGCCAATGGCTTGCTATGCTGGGTATTGGTTTTTCCAGCAATTGCTTTGGCTAAACCAAAGGCGTCCCAAGAATTGCTGAAGCAAAAATGGTTAATCGTAGCCTGGTTAGTTGGATTTATATCCAATGTTGTTCTGTACTTTTATGATTACAAAAAACCTCCCTATCACCCCAGCTTTAGCGAAGGGTTGCTGCACCCAATTAAAGCGGTAAATTACTTTTTAGCATTTTTGGGAGCGCCCTTGGCTCAAAATAAATTAACCGTCGCCACAATTGTCGGGGCAATTTTAATAGTGACTTTTATCGGATTGGTTCTGTACCTGCTAAAATTTTGGCATCAAAACAACTTACTACATCGCACGACAGGGTGGTTAATTATCGCTGGGTATACCCTGATAAGTGCAGCGATTACAACTTCAGGAAGAGTTGGGTTTGGGGTCAAACAGTCCCTGTCTTCTAGATACGCAACTTTTGCGGTATATTTAGCAATTACTCTGATTTATCTGGTGGCAATAATTCTGGAAGATGCCGAAATTAGAAAAATTATATCGCGGCGAAATTTAGCATTAAACCGAATTTTATCATCGGTGCTAACAATCCTGATATTCTTGCATGTAATAACAGCGGGGTATGGGATTAAAAAGATGCAAGAGCTCCAGGTAAGCCATTATAAAGGAAAAGCTTGTTTGCTGTTGATAAACCTTGTCAAAGATGATGATTGCCTGAAGCGAATTTGGGCAGATACCAACGATACAAAAACCAAAGTAAACGTTTTGAATAACATGGGATTTTTCAAGCCAAAATTGTTGAAAAGTAATAAAATTGAAAAGAGCGAGGGGAACCAAGTATCTGGGTTGGATTATGGATGGTTAGATCGAATAGATCGAGTCGGTAAAGATAAGTATAGGGTGAGGGGATGGGCAGTTTTACCGGAAAAAGAAAGGCCAGCTGATGGCGTGGTTCTGAGTTATAAAAATAAGAATGGCGAATCAATTGCGTTTGCCGTAGCTTCCACGGACATAAAAAGAACAGATGTGGCAAAAAGTTTAAAGAATAACGCCTACAAGTATTCGGGCTGGGAAAAATTTATCGCCTTGGATAAAATGCCGAAATCAGCAGAGAAAATCAAGGCTTGGGCTTTCGATGCCGAGACGGGGAAAGCTTTTGAGTTGAATGGCTCTCGCAGCATAGCAAAATAATATAGATTGGGATAGGATAGCCAAAGATAGGGGAGGATTGAAAGTGAACGTTGTCACGACAAAAATAAATGATGTTCTGCTAATAGAACCTAAAGTGTTTGGAGATAGTCGGGGCTTTTTTTACGAAAGCTACAACGAAAAAGCGTTTGCGGAAAAAACAGGCGCAACGGTCCGCTTCGTCCAAGATAACCACTCGCGATCGGCTAAAAATGTCCTGCGAGGTTTGCACTATCAAGTGCAAGAACCCCAAGGAAAGTTAGTACGGGTAGTTGTAGGAGAAGTGTTTGATGTAGCGGTGGATATTAGAAAAAGTTCGCCGACGTTTGGGCAATGGGTGGGTTACCATTTGAGTGGGGAAAACAAACGGCAACTGTGGATTCCCGCCGGATTTGCCCACGGATTTTTGGTGGTTTCAGAAGTGGCGGAGGTGTTGTACAAAACCGACAACTACTATGCACCACAGCACGAAAGGTGTATCCTGTGGAACGATCCGGATTTAGCGATAGATTGGCCTTTTGATCAATCTCCCATCTTATCCGCTAAAGACGAAGCGGGTAAATTGTTTAAGGAAGCAGAAGTGTTTGAATAAGTCAAGGGTCATGGTTAATTCAGCAAGTCCTGCCTGCTGAAACCACGAGCAATTACCCATTAGCTATTAGCAATACAATGAAGCGAATTTTAGTTACTGGTATTAACGGTCAGCTAGGGCAAGAATTACAACAAACTCTAGCATCTTCTGCCGAAGTTATCGGTGTGGGACGAGAAAGGGTAGACTTTTCCCAACCTGAGAGTCTGCGTCAGATAATTGCAGAAGTGAAACCGGATGCGGTTATTAATGCAGCAGCTTACACGGCGGTGGATAAAGCGGAAAGCGAATTCGACTTGGCGATGGCGGTGAATGGGACGGCGCCCGGTATCCTCGCAGAAGAATGCCAAAAACTGAGGATTCGCCTGATTCACATTTCCACCGATTATGTGTTTGATGGCACTAAAAGCTATCCCTATCAAGATACCGATCCTACCAATCCGTTGAGTGCCTATGGGAAATCTAAACTCGAAGGCGAATTGGCAATTGGCAAAAATTGCGAAGATCGCGTTATCCTCAGAACCGCTTGGGTTTATGGTGTGGGTGGCAAAGGTAATTTTGTCAAAACGATGCTAAGGTTGGGAAGCGACAAGGAAGAAATTCGCGTCGTTGCCGATCAAATTGGCAGTCCGACTTGGACGGGTGATTTAGCCAATGCCATTGCCAGTTTACTCGATCAAACCCCTCCCGGAACTTATCATTACACCAACAGCGGCGTCGCCAGCTGGTACGATTTTGCTGTGGCGATCTTTGAAGAAGCATCGCAACTTGGCTGGAATTTAAAAGTGCAACGGGTAGTTCCCATTACTACCCCCGAATATCCCACCCCGGCAAAAAGACCTGCCTATTCTGTCTTATCTTGTGCCAAAATAACAGCAGTTTTAGGAACTTATCCCCCGCACTGGCGTCAAGGACTGCGACAGATGCTAAGGGATTTTAGCCAATCTAAACTCTAAAATTGACATGAAAGCACTGATTCTATCCGGCGGTAAAGGTACGCGGTTGCGCCCTCTGACTTATACTGGGGCAAAACAATTAGTTCCCGTTGCCAATAAGCCGATTCTGTGGTATGGGATTGAAGGCATCGTCGCTGCTGGAATTACCGATATTGGGATTATTATCAGCCCTGAAACTGGCGAGGAAGTGAAAGCGAAAACAGGTAATGGCGAACGCTTCGGTGCCAAAATTACTTATATCCTACAAGAGCAACCCGCTGGTTTAGCCCACGCCGTTAAAGTCGCCCAACCTTTTTTAGGGGATTCCCCATTTATTATGTATTTGGGCGATAACCTGATTCAAAGCGACTTGGGCTTATTTTTAGAGAAATTTAGCGCTGAAGCGGTAGATGCTTTAATATTGCTGCGACCAGTTGCCAATCCTACCGCGTTTGGCGTCGCAACGGTGGATGAAAACGGAAGAGTGTTGCAACTGATAGAAAAACCCAAAGTCCCCCCATCGAATCTGGCGCTGGTGGGGATTTATTATTTTGCTAACACGATTCACAATGCGATCGCTAATATTCAACCCTCCCCCCGTGGCGAACTTGAAATTACTGATGCGATTCAATACTTAATTGACCAACAAAAACGAGTCGAAGCTTGTCAATTAGAAGGTTGGTGGCTAGATACAGGTAAAAAAGATGACCTGCTAGAAGCCAATCGCATTATCTTAGACACCTGCTGTCTCACCTCCGATATCAAAGGTGAAGTAGACGAGAAAAGTCAAGTAATTGGACGAGTGCAAATTGGTTCGGGAACTAAAATAATTAATTGCACGATTCGCGGCCCTGTCAATATCGGTAGCGACTGCCATATCGAAAACTGCTATATCGGCCCTTATAGTAGTATCGCCGCTCAAGTTAAACTGGTTGATGTTGACTTAGACCATAGCGTGATTTTACAAGGAGCTAAAGTTGTAGGGATTCATCAACGAATTGTCGATAGCGTGATTGGACAACGCGCCCAGTTAACCGTTGCCCCACAGCGCCCGAAAGCATTGCGGTTTATGATAGGAGATGACAGCCAAATTGAGCTAGCGTGATTTACTTTGTTACCGTTAACTATTACTCAACCGATGCCATCGCCCAATTAATCCAATCGATTCAATCGAACAATGGCGGCGACTATACATTTATTATAGTCAATAATTCCGCCGATGATGCCGCCATTCATCATCTAAAAACCGACAAGATAATTATTATTGAATCGGGAGAAAATTTAGGTTTTGGTCGAGGCTGCAACAGGGGATTAAATTGGATTTATGCCAAAGATCCGCAAGCAATCGTCTGGATAATCAATCCAGACGCTTACTTTATAGATAATGATATGAGGCGAGCAAAAAAATTTTTTTCAACTTATCCAGACATATCAATTTTAGGGACAATAGTTGGCGAACCGACGGGGAAAATTTGGTTTAGTGGGGGTGAATTTATCCGAAAAAATGGCGAAATCATTGCTACAAAAACACCCATATCCTCACCAGAAAAACCCTACGCACATACACAATGGGTAACGGGATGCAGTCTGCTGATTAACCTCAAACAATTTAAGGAGTGTCCGCAATTTGACCCGGATTACTTTTTGTACTACGAAGACTGCGATTTTTGTCTGCGCTATGCCGAAGGGGGACATATTATAGCTATAACAGATAAAATTAAAGTGATGCACCAACCTTCTTCGATTACAAATAGAAACATCAACTTAAAAATCCAACATACCATTTATAGCTATTTATTGACCCTGGAAAAGCACGCCAGCCACTTAGTTTTATTGTACCGCCTTGTGAGAATTAGTTTATCGGCGCTGATTGCGCTACCCTTTCAGCGTAAAATAGCGACGAGTGAGATCAAAGGAGTTTTGAAATATTGCGAGAGAGCGATCAAAATATGACGCGGGGACACGGGGATGGGGAGACGCGGGGAATTTGTAGAAGGAATCTCCCCGTCAATCTCAACCAAATACTTATGACCACACCCGATATAGGGGAATCCCTGTTAATAAATTTATCGTGCTTGACGGCTAAGCCTACGGGGTTAGCCACTTATGCTATGAATATATTTCCAGAACTACAACAACTGAATCCAACTTTATTGGTTCCCCAATCTATCCCGCCTTATAAATGTTACCCCGTTCCGACCAACCTCAGTTCAGACCAAGGAACCAAAGGACATATCCGTCGTTTAGCTTGGACTCAGTTGCGACTACCTCAAATTTGTCATCAGCTGCGATCGCGTCTATTATTTTCCCCGATTCCAGAAGCACCTTTATTCTCTCGCTGTCGTTACGTAGTTACGGTTCACGACTTAATTCCCCTCCGCTTCCCGGTAAAATTTTCTCGTTTAACCGCCTACTTTCGCTACTACGTACCCAGGGTTTTAGAACAATCAGAACATATTATTTGCGATTCAGAATCAACCGCAAAAGATATTACTAATTTTTTCAATATACCTTATAATAAAATTACCCCTGTTTTACTCGCACACGACGCCAATAACTTTCGATTTTTAGATTTACCGACAAGCAATTATTTCCTTTATATAGGCAGACACGACCATTATAAAAATTTGCAAAGACTAATTTTGGCATTTGCGGCTTTACCCAATTATAGGGAATACGAATTGTGGATTGCGGGGCCAAGCGATCGCCGTTATACTTCTATTATAAAAGCATTTGTAGAAGAGAAAAAATTGACGAATGTAAAGTTTTTGGATTACGTGGCTTATAGGGAATTGCCGGTGTTGATAAATCGCGCGATCGCTTTAGTTTTTCCCAGTCTTTGGGAAGGATTTGGTTTGCCAGTTTTAGAAGCAATGGCTTGCGGTACTCCCGTGATTACTTCCAATCTTTCTTCATTACCAGAAGTTGCAGGAGATGCGGCGATTTTAATTAACCCTTATAACGTGGAAGAAATTACCGAAGCGATGCGGGTGGTGGTAGAAAATGGCAGTGTGCGAAATAACTTGCGTCAAGCTGGAATTGCCAGATCTAAACAGTTTAGTTGGACAAAAACAGGACAGGCAACTGCTGCTGTATTACAGCGATATCTTTGATTCTTGGTAGCCTACACCCTTAAGGGTGTGGCTACACAAGCAAAGCCTGCCTCCGCAGGCTGGAAAATTCTCAATTTTTTATCCGTAGCCTACACCCTCAAGGGTGTGGCTACACAAGCAAAGCAAGGCGTAGCAGGCTGGAAAATTCTCAATTTTTCATCCGTAGCCTACACCCTTAAGGGTGTCGCTACACAAGCAAAGCCTGCCTCCGCAGGCTGGAAAATTCTCAATTTTCTATAAGTCCGCGCAGGCGGACTTTGTTTGTGTAGCCACAGGCTTCAGCCTGTCGGCGTCGGTCGGTCGGCGTCGGTCGGTTGGCGTCGGTCGGCGTCTGGTCAGCGTTCGATGTTGGGGAATAAAATCCGATCGAGATTTACCGGATTTAAAGAATAATTTATTGTATCGCTAATATTAACAGCACTCAGTAGATTTACATGGCAAGCACATCGAACGTTAAGATAACCATTTCCCTGCAAGATCCGAATTTAGACAACGATGAATTACAAGCAGAAGTAGAGAACTTACTACCCCAGATGAAAGAGGTGGATGGGGTCGAAGATGCAGATTTAGTACCAGTTGAAGAAGCCCCCAAAGGTTCAAAAGCTTTAGGAGGCTTTTTGTTAGGAATGTTACAAGCAGAGGTGAGTGTCGCCAATATCAAGGCTTTGTTTGGGTTTTTGGGCGATCGCTTAGGCGGTCAACCGATTAAAATAAGCGTTAAAGCACCTGATGGCAGAGAACTGAACGTTGAAGCCAGCAGCCAAGCAGAGTTTGACTACGCATATCAAAAAGCACAGGAATTTCTCAAAGGGTAGACTGGCAGCATGGCAAAGGTGGCATTGCTGATTGGGGTCAGCGAGTACGAACCTGGGTTAAATCCGCTACCGGCGGCTGTAAAAGATGTGGAGGCGATGAAGAGAGTTTTGGCGCATCCAGAAATGGGTGGCTTTGCCGAGGCGGATATTACCGTGCTGAAAAATCCCCAACGGCAAGAGATAGAAGAAGCTATCTATCGCCTCTTTGCCGATAGCCAAAAGGATGACTTGCTGTTATTTTACTTCTCTGGTCACGGGGTGAAAGATGAAAGCGGCAAGCTGTATCTTTCTACCCGTATCACTCGCAAAGACAATGGCAAGCTGGTGAAGCCATCAGCAGTAGCAGCCAGTTTTCTGCACGAAAGTATGAATGAGAGCAAGTCTCAAAGACAAGTTGTGATTTTGGACTGTTGCTTTAGCGGCGCATTTGCTCAAGGCTTGACCGCCAAAGATGATGCCAGCGTAGACTTAGAAGAATACTTGGGTGGTAAAGGACGGGCAATTCTCACAGCGACGACTTCCACCCAATATGCTTTTGAAGAACAAGACTCAGAACTCGCAGTCTACACCCGCTATCTGGTAGAAGGGATTGAAAAAGGCGCAGCAGATACAGACGGGGATGGTTGGATTTCCGTTGATGAGTTGCACGAGTATGCCAGTAGCAAAGTGCAAGAAGCAGCGCCAGCGATGACGCCAAAGTTCTATCCTGTTGAGGAAGGCTATCGAATTCGGCTGGCAAAGTCGCCCAAGGATGACCCCAGGGTGAGGTATCGTAAGGAGGCTGAACGTTATGCCAGTCGCGGTGAGATTTCAGTTGTTGGGCGCAGAATATTGGCTGCTTTGAGGAATAATTTGGGGTTACAACCTGAAGAGACGGCTGCTATTGAAACTGAAGTTTTGCAGCCCTATCAAGAGTACAGGCGGAAGCTAGAGCAGTATGAGCAAACTTTAACTGTGGCAGTTCAGCAAGAATTTCCTCTCACCGAATATACACTTAATGAATTGAGAGATTTACAGAAGATTTTGGCTCTTAAAGATGAAGATGTAGCACCGATTGAAGCGAAAATTATTCCTGGGAGAGCATCTACTCCTACCGAGGGAGATGCACCTCAAACTAAGTCAGTTCCTGTTGAAACCAAAGCTGCCGGGACGAATGAGCGGACAATCTCTGCTGTCGAAAGCAACCCAACTAAAAAATCTACATCTAAAGAATCCATAACCGAAGATCTCAGAGCTAAACAGAGAGTAGACTACACTCGACCATCTGCATCAAACCCTCGATCGCTGTTCGCAAAGATTGCCCACGCCAGAAACAAATTTCTTGTCGTTGGTACAATTATTCTAATTGGGTTAGCAGGATTTGAAATCTATAGGCAGACAATGCAAGCTAAATCGGGCTACGAGCGACTAAAAGAGCTTCTATCAGGGGCAAAGTGGAAAGAGGCTGATAACGAAACTGCTCGAAAGATGGTGGAATTAGCTGGCAGACAGAAAGAAGGTTCGCTCAGAGGAGAAGATTTTAAAAAAATTAACTGTGGAGACTTAAGCTACATCGACAATCTCTGGGTAAATTACAGCAAAAGACACTTCGGCTTAAGCGTACAGAGGCACATTTGGCAATCGAGTGATGTAAACAGTGATATGGGTAAGTTCATCATGCGCGTCGGTTGGGGTTGGGTAGAAACAAAACCGGGGGTAGTTACACTGGTTTTTGCAGATATAAACAACCTTACCTATGACCTTAGTGCTCCAAAGGGACAACTCCCGGTAGCAGTAACGTATAATTCTGGGCGCGACAATAAGGCACGCAACGAATACATATCCAGAATTGTAGAGTGTGACATAAAGTAGCAATTTTATACTTTGGAAAAGTTTATCCAAGGCACGTGGGGTAGGCATTGCACACAACACTAGAACTTTTGCGAAAGTCCTTCTGATTAACGAAGATATTGCGTAGGGTGTGCGAGCAATACCCATTGAGTGCAGCACTTAAAATGAGATCTGATGCGATCGCAGGATATTTCCAATACTCAACTACGGTAGCAGAGCGTAGTTTGAGTTGAGGGAACGAAACCCAACTTACTAAATCAGGATGAAGGCGACAGTTCTAAAGTTAGCAATCCTTGTGGAAAATCTACCACTAACCGCTGCGTTCTTAACCACTGCAACCCTAACAAAATTTCTTGAACACCAACTCGCGCATGAACGGGAATCGTAAATTCTTCTTCCCCAATTATCACCCTCCCTTGATAGAGAGCAAAAAACGTTTCACCTTGAGCCGTCCGCATCACTCGTCTTCGTTCAATTAAAGTCCAGCCTAATGCTTCTGCATCTTGAAGATCCAGTGCTAACCATCCGCTTGTAAATCCGGTATCTAATAGTGCCTCAACGGGTAAAATTTCTTCATTAGCGCCTATTAAATCAATATCAAACAATAACTCTCCTATCTCGCCAAATCTTCCCAAAATCATATCAGGCCACAGGCTCCCGTTTCATTCAGCCGAAACGTTCCCAGCATCCCATGCGGATACTTCTGACGAGCTTTTTGTTCGGCAGCGATTTCATCAGTATCGATGAAATAATCCCCACTTTCTGGCTCAATCATCATAAACCAGTTGTAATGGTCTTTGATTAATTCTGGGCAGGCTTTGTGCCAAATAACTTTACAGCGCTGACAAAACACATCAATTTCCGTTTGGCGTTTGGCTAGTTCTTCGGGTGAAAGATTATATTCGGGAAAAACTCTGCCTCGGCGACGGGGATAATTTTTTAAGGATTGATTCATCTTTTTTTAGCTAAACTTCTACTAATAATTATCAGTTGTCACCAACATTATTTTTCTGTTCCTCAGAACCCGTCAACTATTATAACAGCGACGATGAAGCCAGAAATAGTCACCCAGCTTCATTATCTGGCTAGCTAACCCTTTTCTGGCTAATTTCATCAAGGATATCTTCAAGAGTCAGACTTGCTAACCATTGCGATCGCTCTTTTGTATAATCACCACTACCCATATCAAACTGGTGGAGAAAGCGTACCATACCTACTGGCCCTAAAGCCTTAACTAAAGCATCCAAACCTTGCTGCCTAATTTGTGCTGGACTCATCTTAGAAGTCTCCATCATCAGTTGTCTCCATCAACCATAAAACTGGATTTGCCGAAGTTACTCGGAGAATATCTCTATTTCTAATAGCTCGCCGTAATAGTCGGTCATCAGTTGTCAAAAATATATCAGCATTGCCTGCTTCTGCACAGGCTAAATGCAGAGAATCCAGGGGATGAAAACCATACTCCTGTAAATCCCTAGCTCGGCTTGCAATCTCCTCACTTATCTGTATTCTAGACGCTGCTAGAGAAATTAGGGATAAAACTTTTTGTCTTCTAACCACATCAGCAATTCTGGCAATCTCAAAATCGAGCGCTTCACTGCCTAATAAATTTAATCTGCCACTCTGACACCGCTCTATAATCAGGAGGACAGCTTCAGCTTCCAAACGTATTCGTTCTTGAGTCAGATCGTCAAATGGACGATTCAAACAGCAAACATCAAGGTAAATTAAAGACATTAATCACTTTTAGTGCTAATTTTCGACTATTTGAGATAATCATAACCCTAATGTGTTGAAATTAAAACAAATCAACCCCTCCGATTGATGTAGGGGCAGGACGCCAATAATATTGTTTGATGCTAATAAATCGATAGACCTACCTAAAGTTATATACAAGGATAATGTTGATTCTTGCCTACGGGGGAAGATAGGGCGAAAAATTAGCATTAACTTAACAAAAGACAAGGATTGTCTTGCTCTATCCCAAAATTTGCTCGATTGTAATATTAATATCTGGAAAAGTTTGAATTACTAAATTTTGACCCCGCTGAAACTTCTGGATATTCTTGTAACCTGTAGGTGTTGGTTCGCGATAAACTTCAACGCATTGAGCGTTAATATCTACTAGCCAAACTTCAACAATACCTTGTTCGGCATAAAGAGGAATTTTTACTTCTCGGTCAGTTTCAACGGTTGTATCTGCTACTTCTACTAATAAAAAAATGTCCTGGGGTTGAGGATGTCCCGCCTCATAAAAGTCCGAACGAGGATGAAGCAATGCTATATCTGGTTGTGGTGCAGAATTGTCATCTAATTCAACTGGGTTTTGGGGAGAAAGTATTGCGCGATCGCCAAGAAGTTGAGTAAATAATCTGACCAATCGATTGACACCAGCAGCATGTCTTCTACCAATCGCCGCCATCTCAATAATCTCTCCTCGGATGAGTTCTACTCGCTCACCTTCAGCGATGATACCTGACTCTACCATTTTCTGGTATTGCTCAACTGTAAACTTCCGCCTCAGTAACTGCACAGACATCTCTACCTCCAATGTTTACCTAATTTTTTGTGTATCTGCACTCAAATTATTTCAGAGGTTTATTCACTTATTCTTCTGCCACTTCAAAATTAACCCGCGCATAAATCTCGCGAAAACCGATCTGAAACTCAATAGAATCCAGTACTAAAACTGCATCTTCTCCTTCATACTCTTTAAAAATCCATTCACCTGCTGCTCGCTTAGCATATTGTTCCACGGAAAAACTATACTGGTCAATTAAAATATATTCCTGCAACTCCGGAATTGAGCGGTAATATTTAAACTTATCTGTTTTGTCATAATCTTTAGTTGACTTTGATAATACTTCAACAATCAAACAGGGATTGGTAATCGTTGTTGTACCAGTTCCCTCATAGACAGGTTCACCTTTGACGACCATCACATCAGGGTAAGTATAGAGGCGATACTGAGGCAGCCACAACTTTACATCGCCGATGTATATGTCATAATCTTGACCTTGTACTGTCAATGGAAATCTCTTGTAAAAATTTCCAGCAATTTTATTGTGATTCGTCGTTCCACCTGTCATCTGGATAATTTCTCCATCGCGGTATTCACTTTTGTATTCAGCTTTTTCTTCCAACTCCAGATACTCTGCGGGAGTGTAGTAACGCTTTTCTGTTTGGACTACCATAGGACTCCCCTAATTAAATGGGATTCTGCTGTTTTATTTTAGCACCTCTAACACTGCTTTAGGTAAAAGCTTATCCTTAAACCACACAATTCTTGCTGGCGTATCGCTCACCTTGACGCCAGCTTTTTCTAAATTTAATCGTTCAGAAATAGCCAAAATCAAATTATCGCAACCAGCGCGACGAACTTGAGCAAACTTCTTTTGCAAATATTGCGGACGCCAGTAACCGATTATTTCCAATAAAAACGACCTGCCATCGGGATGAACTAGGCGAAAATCCGGAATCATCACGCTACCAGGAATGGGAATTAAGTCAACTTCTCTTTCTAATACCCACTCACTTTTAAGCGAATCCCACCTATTTGCAAACGACTCTTCAATCATGCTGTCATAAGGCTTACCCGGTGGATAATGAGATACTAAACCGCAATTAGAATCGAGACTAAACCGCCCAATCTTTTCCTTGTTAGTGTAAAAATCGCGGATTTGTAGAGTTGCGTGAAGACTCCATTTTGTCACGTGTAATAAAGCGGGGAGAAGTTTAGCTATAGCCAACCCATACCTCGTACTAGGTTTAAACAAACTTGTCGGGCCATCAATCGCAATTGTAAACCCGTGGTCAGCATCGCCTTCAATATAAGCCATCAATTGAAACAACTTAAGATAGCGAAACAAAAGCTTATATTCCCCCGGAACATTGCGGTGAGCATTGAGCGTAATTTGACTGGCACGATAAAAAATTCCCTGCACTTGCGAGAGATTATAACGATGCAACAAATCTTCAGGCGAAGGAGTTTCAAATTGTGTTAAAATACGATTTTCTTGTAAATCGGCATATAAACCAGTTTTAATGTCTTGAAGCAGAACTTCCCGCTGGAGTTCTTGACTCAATTGCTCTGCTAAATTGCTCAGTATTCTTTGAGACGCCAAAGGATTAGGAACCGATTTAGCAGATAGGGCAAACACGCGCTGACGCAACTCCTGGGGTTCCAGGGGACTAACAACTTCAAACGTACAAAAACCACCCTTCAAAAGATGAGCCAATCCCCGCTTTAAGCGATAATCTGGACTATCGCCTTCCAACTCTAAAAGCTGACTGTCTAGTTCCCCTTGAGTTTTACCAACCGCATCTTGAAAACAAGTAATTAAATCCGTAGCTATTTCCAAATTCCGGTCATCAATCTTCAGGTGCTTCGGAACGATTGACTCTCCATTTTGCCGGTGTATTAGCAAATCACTGGGTAACATCGTAATTTTAGATTGAATTTGATTCTGGGATATTGGAGATATTGGAGGCAGCAGCCCACTAGTATTCGTTCCCAGGCTCAGCCTGGGAACTAGAAGCGGGAGGCTCTGCCTCGCTTACTTGTTGGGATATTGGAGGCTCTGCCTCCTAGTACTCGTTGGGATATTGGAGGCAGAGCCTCCTAGTATTCGTTCCCAGGCTCAGCCTGGGAACTAGAAGCGGGAGGATCTGCCTCGCTGGAATCTTCAGAGACATTGTATCCCCCTGACGACTTCGAATCAGCAGCCTTATAACCACTTTGCTTACCAACTCCATAAATCGGTTCAGACGGCACAATCTCCAACTGCCGATACTTCTTCTCCTCTCTTCCTTCGCGCTCTTTGCGTCTTCGCGGTTCATTCTTTTCCACCCCTCGACGCCGCTGCGAAGTTCCCTCCTCACTCGTATCCTCCGCTACCACCTCATACAAAATTGCTCGCTTATTCTTATCCTGACTTTTACGCAAAATTCGCCCCAATCTTTGAATGTATTCCCGCGGCGAACCAGTCCCCGATAAAATAATTGCAATACTCGCCGCCGGAACATCCACCCCTTCATTTAAAACGTGAGAAGCAACCAAAGTATTGTATTCCCCCTCCCGAAACTTGGTTAAAATTTCATGGCGTTCCTTCACAGGGGTTTGATGGGTAATCGCGGGAATTAACAACTCTTGAGAAATGCGATAAACCGTTGCATTATCCGTCGTAAATATTAGCATCCGTTCCGGATAATGTTCCGCCAACAAATCGGCGAGTACGCGCATTTTGCCATCAGTACCCACAGCAATTTCTCGTGCTTCTCTATGGGCTAACATTGCTCGCCTTCCAGCAGGAGATCTAGCACTGACCATGACAAATCTGCGCCACCCATCGAGACTTCCCAATTTAATCTTTTCTGACTTGAGAAAATCATTGCGAATTTCGATTAGTTTGTTGTAGCGCTCGCGCTCGATTTGCGATAGCTTAACCTTAATCGGAATAATCTCGTGAGTCGCTAGCGCCTGCCCTGCCAATTCCTCAGCTTTCTTGCGATAAACCTCGACGCCGATTAACCTATTAAGCTCAGAATGCTTGCCATCAGAGCGTTCTGGAGTAGCGGAGAGTCCGAGACGATAGGGAGCGATCGCATACTCCGCGATCGCGCGATAAAATTCCGTTGGTAGATGGTGACACTCATCAAAAATTAACAGCGCATAGCGATTTCCCAAGGTTTCCGCATGAATTGCCGCACTATCATAAGTAGCAACAAGAATAGAACTTTTATCCCGCGAACCTCCTCCCAATAACCCAATTTCCGCATCGGGAAAAGCCGCCAATAAATGAGCATACCACTGATGCATTAAATCCAAAGTTGGCACCACAATTAAACTACTGCGCGGCGTTGCTTGCAGCGCCAATTGTGCCAAATAAGTTTTACCCGCCGCAGTGGGAAGAACTACTACCCCTTTCCTTCCCGCCAGCTTCCAAGCAGCTAGCGCCTCGCTTTGATGCGGGTAGGGTTCCATTTCCAAACTGGGGACGAGTTTTAGCGGTTCAAATTCCTTTGCTTCATCGATAAAATTAATTCCTTCCCCTTGCAATGCTTCCACCAAAGGACGATAGTGAATGGCAAGAATGCGGAATTTTTCCACTCTGTCATCCCAAGTGGCGAATTCCACCCAGCTTTTGCCTCGTGGCGGTGGGTGGAGAATTAAAGTACCTCGGTCAAAAGTTAATGTAGGAGTACGCGGCATTAGTTTATTAAATCATCGATTGTACCAGCGGCAAAACTGTAATGAATTCCGCAAAGCGGTTGAAATCATCAACATTATTAGTCAGCAATCGGCTAATTCCATAAACTAGCATCGTCGCCACAATATTCCCATCGTGTACCTGCCTACCTCCTATAGGAATTTGCTCCATTAGAGTTAACAGCCTTTCCGTCACCTGGGGGTTATCTTCTGCGACGCGAAAACGATTTAAGAAAAAACGAACCTCTGCAATAACAGTTGCAATTGGTATGGGTTCGGTGAAAACTTGGGGACGAGTCAGAGTTGCCAAGTATTCCGGCAATACTTGTCTGCTTACCCACAATTCAATCCCCGCTTGTTCGCGAACCTGAATCGCATTTAGCGCCACTAAGTGCAACGGCGACTCAGGAATGCTGGCATATACAAGAACGTTCGTGTCGAGAAATACAGAATTATCGTCCCCAGTCATCATACATATCCTCACGTCTTAAGGAAAGGTCAGCAGGCCAAGATCCAACGCTAATCGTAGGAAAATCGAGCGGTGGACGCTTTTCCTTTTTCTGCGGTTGTTCATCAATGACTAATACTACCTGATGTTCGCCGGGGGGAATATCTGGGGGTAATTGCAGCGTAATTTTGCCATCAGCGGTAACGATAACGGTGGTAGCGATTGCTTTCATAACTTCTCTCCTAAATATCTACCCATTTCAAATATAACCTAAGTTGATAGTTACCTTTTTAGGGCTGCTAATGGCTAATGGCTAATGGCTAATGGCTAATGGCTAATGGCTGATGGTGTATCTCGAAAATATTCCCACTAGCAATTAGCAATTAGCGATTAGCAATTTTTAAACCCATGATAGTTATCACTAGCAACTTGCGTATATAGTAAATTCATGCCTACGCCCAGAATTCATTATGCAACCAGATAACGCAATCGCTGTCGAATTCCGCAATGTAACCTATTGCCTAAATCGCCGTCCTCTGGTAAGCAATCTAAACTTTACCATCAAAAGGGGCGAAATTTTGGTATTACTGGGACGCAGCGGTAGCGGCAAAACGACTACCATGAAGCTAATTAATCACCTTCTCACCCCAACTACAGGGAAAGTGCTGGTAGAAGGAATTCCTACAGTTGAATGGAAGGCGATTCGACTGCGAAGGCACATTGGTTATGTGATTCAAGAAATTGGTTTATTTCCTCATTTCACCGTTGAGCGTAATGTAGGATTAGTGCCAAGTTTAGAGGGATGGACCCGCGATCGCATCACCACCCGCGTCTTTGAACTATTGCAACTCGTGGGACTCGATCCCAAACAATTTGCCAAACGGTATCCCCACGAACTATCAGGCGGACAGCGCCAGCGGGTGGGGGTGGCGCGAGCGATCGCCGCCGATCCACCTATACTTTTAATGGACGAACCTTTCGGCGCACTTGACCCGATCACCCGGATTGAAATTCAGCGAGAATTCCGCCAATTGCAACAAAAATTGGGAAAAACTGTGATATTTGTCACCCACGATATCCAAGAAGCATTTATCCTCGCCTCTAGAATTGGTTTAATGCAAGCAGGACAATTGGTAGCATTAGGAACGCCATCGGAGTTTATGCGATCGCCAGAACCAGAAGTCCGCGCCTTTATGCAATGTCTTCAACCTTGGCAACAATAAAAGTAGAAAAAAATAGCTAATGGCTAATGGCTAATGGCTAATGGCATTTAAACTATTAGCAATTAGCAATTAGCAATTAGCAATTAGCAATTAACAATTAGCAATGACAATTGACTTCCTACTTCAATATCGCGATGAAATAATTCAACTGACATTAGAACACATGTTTCTAGTCGGCATTTCTACAGGCATTGCCATTTTAGTGGGTATCCCCTTGGGTATTTTAATTACCCGAAAGCCAGAATTTAGCCAACTGGTGTTAGGTTTTGCCAACATCATGCAAACAGTACCGAGTTTGGCATTATTTGGGTTTTTGATTCCCATTAGCGGGATTGGCGAGTGGACGGCAATTATAGCGCTGACTTTGTATGCATTATTGCCGATTATCCGCAATACTTACACTGGAATTGCCAATGTTGACCCAGCTATCCGGGAAGCAGGACGCGGTATGGGAATGACTTCACAGCAGCTGTTGTGGCAAGTAGAAATCCCGCTAGCCTTCGGTGTCATTTTAGCAGGCATCCGCGTCGCCACCGTCATCGCTATTGGTCTGGCAACTATTTCCGCTGCCATAGGTGCCGGTGGTCTGGGAGAATTTATCTTTAGGGGACTGGCGACGGTCAACGGTCAGTTAATTTTGTTGGGTGCAATTCCAGCTGCACTGATGGCATTAGTGGTAGATTTTACCTTGGGCTTCGTTGAACGGCTGCTAACACCAACCGTGGGAAGGAATAACAAAAGATGAAGAAAAGAAGATTTTTGGCGCTGTGTCTGATTTGCTTTAGTTTGATGGTTGCGATCGCAGCCTGCAATACTCGTTTGCAGAACCAAATCGTCATTGGTTCAAAAAACTTTACCGAACAACTGATTTTGGCAGAAATCCTCGCCCAGCATATCGAAGCGAATACAAATCTCAAAGTTGAACGCCGCCTCAACTTAGGCGGTACATTTGTCTGCCATCAAGCTATTGTTGCTGGCGAAATTGATGTTTACGTCGAGTATACGGGAACGGCTTTTACCGCCATCTTGAAAAAACCGCCTATCTCTAATTCCCAACAAGTTTACCAGGAAGTCAAACAAGCCTACGCGAAGCAATTCCAATTAGAGTTAACCGAACCCCTGGGATTTAACAATACCTTTGCGATGCTCATTCGCGGCGAAGATGCCCGGAAAGAAAATATCAAAACTCTCTCCCAAGCGGCGCAGAAAGCTCCTGAATGGAAAGCTGGATTTGGCTACGAATTCATCGAACGGAAAGATGGATTTTCCGGACTCGCAAAAACCTACGGTTTGCGCTTTTCCGAACCCCCCCGCGTCATGGATTTAGGATTAATGTACCGCGCCATAAAAGAAAGACAAGTGGATTTGATTGCTGGCGCCTCCACAGACGGATTAATTGAACGTTTGGACTTGGTAGTGCTGAAAGATGATAAGCAATACTTTCCACCCTACTATGCAGTCCCCATCGTCCGGAAACAGACTGTAGAAAAATATCCCCAATTGCGTCAAGCACTGCAACAACTCGGTGGAATTATTACTGAAAAAGATATGCAGAACTTAAATTACCAAGTTGATGCAGAAGGCAAAGATGTTAAACAGGTCGCACAACAGTTTCTCAAGTCTAAAGGTTTAGTAAAAAATTAGAGTAAATCTATGAAACATCCTGCAATCAAACCCCTCGCAAAGCGAGGCAGATCCTCCCAGATCTCGTACCCAGGCTCTTGCCTGGGTACGAAAGCAACGAGGCTCTGCCTCGGTTAGCAACTGGTGCAAAATCTGAGTATAAAAACATTTATTTTCGCCCTCTGCATCGCGGGTGGAAGTGTCATTGCCCAAACACTTTCTCTTCCCCAAAACCTAATACCATTCAACTCTCCCGAAGGCGAAAAATTGTTAATTGAAAGCCAATCTCGACAAGACTACTGGCCTCTCAGTATGCAATTTATCACCCAAAGAAACCAAGCGTTTTGTGGAGTTGCCAGCATGGTGATGGTGTTAAATGCTTTATCCGTTCCCGCACCCGAATCACCGGAATTTGGGCCTGATCGCGTCTTTACGCAAGAGAACTTTTTTAATAACGAAAGAACAAGACAAGTCATTACACCTGAAAGGGTTTCTCGTCAAGGGATAACCTGAGAAGAGTTGGGGCAATTATTAGCAAGTTACAGGACAAAAGTCAAGGTTTATCATGCTTCAGACACGAGTTTAGCAGAATTTCGCCGATTAGCTGTAGAGAATTTAAAACAACCGGGAAATTTTGTTTTAATCAACTATTTACGCCGAAGCATTGGTCAAGAAAGAGGCGGTCATATTTCTCCTATTGCTGCATATAATGAAGCAAGCGATCGCTTCCTCATCCTAGACGTTTCCCGCTACAAATATCCCCCAGTCTGGGTCAAAACAGAAGAACTCTGGCAAGCAATGGCAACCCAGGATTCAGTTTCGGGTAAAACGCGAGGATTTGTGTTAGTAAGTAGAGAATAGCGTATGGCAATTACCCATTACCTATTACCGATTACCCATTGCCTATGAGAATCTTGATAGTAGAAGACGATGACCGAATTGCCAAACCCTTAGCGGAAGATTTAAAGTATCAGCATCACGTCGTAGATATAGCAGCAGATGGCATCAAGGGATGGGAGTATGCCGAGGCCGCGAATTACGATATCATTTTGTTAGATTTGATGTTGCCTAAATTAGATGGAATTACCCTGTGCAAGCGTTTGCGCGCCCAAAAAATCAACGCTTTAATATTAATGCTAACAGCGC
This sequence comes from Microseira wollei NIES-4236, assembly GCF_020521235.1. GTDB lineage: Bacteria > Cyanobacteriota > Cyanobacteriia > Cyanobacteriales > Aerosakkonemataceae > Microseira > Microseira wollei. The sequence continues at coordinate 39,987 of NZ_BLAY01000024.1, forward strand.
GAGATACAACGGGTGATAAAGTAATTGGACTTGATGCGGGGGCAGATGATTATTTAGTCAAGCCGTTTGATTTAGAAGAATTATCAGCCAGAATTAGAGCTTTATCTCGCAGAGTTCCAGAAATCAAACCTCCGATTTTAAGCTATGGGTATTTAGAACTCGACCCCAGCACGCACCAGGTGACTTATGGGGGAAAAAACTTGTCATTAACTCCCAAAGAGTATATGATAATAGAATGCTTTTTAAGAAAGCCAAATCAAGTTATAGCTCGCTCGGAAATTCTCAATAAACTGTGGGAGATTGATAAATTATCTGGGGAAGAAACAGTCAAAACGCACTTGACAAACTTAAGGAAAAAGTTAAGAGCAGCCGGAAGTCCAGAAGACTTTATCAAAACAGTATACGGGGTTGGTTATTGTCTGTCGAGCAATTGAGGGAAACTTACGCCAAATTACAGAAAATAGTGTTTCAGAGAACTCAGTATTATTTGCTGTTATCTTACCTTGTAGTATTTGCATCGATTCTCGGAACATTTGCCATTGCAGTGCGGGTGAACTTCGCTCGCAGTTTAAGCCAACAAATGAATGAAAAATTAATGGCTTTAGCAGAAGGTGCGGCGGTTAATGCCGAGATTAATTTTGGTCATTTAAAAATCAAAAACAAGGTAGAATCAAAAGATTTAATCATGCGCCATCAAGCCTTGCAGTGGTTTGATGCTAAAGGTCGCTTAATCGCGCAACAAGGAAAAACGGTTTTAACTTCGCCGATTTTAACCCATCAAACCGTACAAATGGAAACCGTTGGTAAAGTTCGCATCCAAGGCGTGACTGTACCGCTGATTAGCAGCGATGAAAAAAAATTGGTCGGGTATGTGAGAGCGAGTCAATCTTTAGAAGAATTAGATGCAACGCAAGAGAAATTAGACTGGGGGTTAGGCGGTGGAATTATTGTGGCGTTGGTGTTGAGTGGAGTGGGTGGAATTTGGCTGACGAGACAAGCAATGAAGCCAATTGAAGAGAGTTTTCAAAGACTAAAACAGTTTACTGCGGATGCTTCCCACGAACTGCGATCGCCTCTAATGGCTATTAAAAGCAATGCAGCGGTAGCGCTGAAATATCCTGAAGGAATGCGACAGGGGGATCGAGAGAAATTTAGCGCGATCGCATCCGCCACCAATCAAATGTCTCGCCTCACCGAAGACCTACTATTTTTAGCACGCACCGACACAGTTCCCAATCGCAATTGGGAGCGGGTTAAATTAACCGAAATTTTGACAAATTTGGTGCAATTGCATAAACCGCAAGCAGAAGCCAAACAAATCGATTTAAAAATTAGTTTCAGTGAAAATTTGTACTTGCAAGGCGATGCAGTTCAACTCGTGCGATTGTTTAGCAATTTGATTGAAAATGCACTTCACTATACGGAATCGGGGGGTGTAGTTGAAATCAAAGCCAAGCGCGTTGGTTCGCAACTTTCTGTCAAAATTGAAGATACGGGTGTGGGAATTGCACCAGAACATCTCGAACGGGTATTTGAGCGGTTTTGGCGTGCGGAGAAATCGCGATCTTACTGGAATGGGGGATCGGGATTGGGGTTAGCTATTGCTTGTGCGATCGCCCAAAATCACGGCGGTACAATTACCGTCACCAGCGAATTAGGAATTGGCAGTTGTTTCCAAGTCCGCCTACCAGCAAAGTAGGTTGGGTTTCGTCCCGGCTACCGTGAGTATAAACTGAACGCGGGGCGGGCGGGACGCCCACCCCACAAGAATTTCAGATCTCTGGTGGGGTGGGCAGATTCGCCCGCCCCAGGCGCCCACCCCACCAGAATTTCACATCTCTGGTGGGGTGGGCAGATTCGCCCGCCCCAGGCGGGAGCATGTCAACTTTGTAGCCGACACCCGCGCATGGTGTCGCTACACAAACAAAGCCTGCGAAGACAGGCTTTAAAAGCTTTAGCCCGCTAAAGCGGGCTTCGTTTGTATAGCCGCACCCTTCAGGGTGTTGGTGCAGATTTGCATTCCTGACATGCTCCCGCCCCACGCTTACATAGCAGATTACTCATTCATATTTCTCAGCGTCGCCACCGCTGAAGGAGAAATCCGACTCAAATAGCGGAATATCCAATACTTAAACACCTTATCTAAAAACACCGGAACCGTTGCAATAAATAGGGATATCGCACTTTTATTTGCCGCAATTCCCAAATGATTCGCCAATCCTTCCAGCACAACTTCCCAGCCATGGGGTGAGTGGAATCCCACAAAGACATCGGTAAACAAAATAATAATAAAAGCCTTAGCGCTGTCGCTCAAACCATACACAATGTCATCAATAAAAGACTTCAAAGCGATGATTCCTTTTTGGTTCGTCACGATGACCGCAGCCAAAGCACCAAGCGCCAGCAAATCTGCAAAAATATTGCCGATTGCGTCGCGACTTTTATGCTGGAATTCTTCAGCAATTTCTTTCGCCTTTTCCCTCACTCGCTCTGACAGTACTTCCGGAGCAATTTGAGGACTCCCCTTAATTAAACTATCAAACTTAAGTTCTTCTTCAAAACTTTGCAACTCCCGCAGCGCTTCTTCTTTCATTTCGCTATTGATAAAAATGGGAACTTCACTTTCACCTCGGAAACGTTCCACCAGCAAACTAACTAGAAATTGTTTGGAAACCTGCTGCGTTAAGACAGGAACAATAATTAAAATGATGACAAACCCAATCGCCGTTTTGGTTTTCCGGCTTGAGTTACGAAACTTTTTAACAACTTCTTCCTCAGACTTCGGGTTTAGTTCGGTTTTGATTCTACTAATCGTTCTCCCGATCGACCTTGGAAATACTCCTGTTTTATCAGAGATGCCATCAACTTTATTGTTTTCTGGATCTGACTCATCGTCTGCTAATTTTTGTTCTACGAGTTGCACGGCATTAGAAAATGGCACTAACGCCTTAGAACTACTCTTGTCAGACTCGTACTTAGCTAGCACCTCATCGATGAAAGCTAGCTTTTCTAAAATAACCGGATTGGCGGTGCTAATAACTAAACGACTCGCCTTATATTCGGCAATTCTTAGCTTGGCATTATTTAAATTTTTGGCAAGCTGCTCTTGCCAATAATCCATCACATTTTCACCGTAATCAACTGAATCGGCAGATATTTTATTGCCACCAAAGTGTTCCTCTTCGATCGACTTAATTCTCAATGCTGCCTTGTATGCTTGCTCGATCGCTCGCTCTGGTGTTTGCAAAAACCATTGGTAACTAGAGGACAATGAGCCATTGACTTTATTTGGTGCATCATCGGTGGTTTTATTAGAAAAAGAAGCTTTCATGACCAATTTTCAAATGAACCGTAATTTGTTTTTAGGATTTGGCAGGTTATGCCTTGCGTAAGGGCGACAAGGCATAACCTTGCGTTTATGTTCAGTGCAATGCAGCCAAAGGATTTGGCACGGGGAATGGCCCTTTTTCCAGGGGGGTAAATTTCGCTACATCGGCATTGTAAGCTAAAATTTCTCCCGTTTCAATCTCGTAAATCCAGGCATGAAGATTAAGTTCACCACTATGCATTTTAGAACGAATGACTGGATAAGTCTCCAGATTTTCGATCTGAGTCAAAATATTTTGCTCGATGGTGAGCTTCAAAAGTTTTTCCGGGTCGTAATCTTTGTAGTTGTCCTTGACCAAGCGGCGGGTAGCCTCTGCATAACACTTCAACCAATCATAAACCAAAGGCATCTCTTCCGAAAGTTTGTTCAGTTGCAACAATCCTTTCATCGCACCGCAGTGGGTATGACCGCAGATAATAATCTCCTTGATACCCAAAGCGTACACGGCATATTCAATCCCAGCGCCTTCACCACTATTGAGTCCGCCGTAGGGAGGAATGATATTTCCCACATTGCGAATGATAAATAGTTCACCAGGCTGAGTTTGTGTGAGCAAATTCGGGTCAATTCGCGAGTCAGAACAAGTGATGAAGAGTACATCAGGCGCTTGACCGTGAGTTAGTTGCTCAAACAACTCTCGGTGGGTGCTGAAATAGTTGTCATGGAACTCATTCAAACCTTGAATTAAGCGTTTCATTGGCATGGGTAATCACTCCTCCTTAGCATTAAGGTTGAGTTGGCAAGTTCATACTCCTGAATAGAGTATTCCCAGTCGGGGGGGATGAATAACACCTCTGCTGCAAAATCTGGAATTTAGAAACCCGGTTTCTTTATGGGCAAGATTTTTACAAGACACCGGGTTTCTTTACGGACTGCAAAATCCGCCTAATGTTCGATCCACTTGGCATCGGAAACCAGACAGACACCGCCATATTTTTTGAGAATGGGTCTGATGGCTTCTACTAATTGATGCTCTTGCTCTTCCGTGCAAACACTGAGGACGTACCCGTTGGTGAGTGCTTCGGTTTCTAGATCGTCGAGTACTTCGCCACGGTCACCTTTCCCTGTCACGTCTTTGACGATCGTGTAACCAGAAACACCGACCTTTTCTAGAATATCCAGAACTTTTCCCAGTTCTAAAGTATTCGTGATGATTTCAACTTTTTTCACCCGTTCCATGTTGTTAAAATCCGATTGTCTTGATGATGTTGAGATACAAAGGAATTCCCACGATGATGTTAAAGGGGAAGGTAATTCCTAGTGCGGTGGAAACGTACAAACTGGGATTCGCTTCGGGGACGGACATTCTCATTGCAGCGGGAACGGCAATATAAGAAGCACTCGCGCACAAAACCGCAAATAACAGCGCATTTCCGACTGACATGCCGATAATTTTTGCAATTACAATGCCGAGAATTGCATTGGCTACCGGGATAAATACTGCAAAGCTGATTAAGAAAGAACCTGTTCTGCCAACATCTTTCAGTCTTCTGGCAGCAACCATTCCCATGTCTAGCAGGAAGAAAGACAAGAAGCCGTAAAACATTTCTTGGGTAAAAAAGTGCAATTTTTCCCAGCCTTTTGCTCCAGTCATAATGCCGATAATGACACTACCAATTAAGAGAAAAACTGAGCCATTGAGGAAAGCTTCTCGCAAAACTTCGCCCCAAGAAAATTCTTTTTCTTCCTGACTTTTAGCAAACATCCTCACCAGGATAATTCCCACAATAATCGCTGGAGATTCCATCAGTGCCAGCGCGGCGACCATGTGACCGCTGAAGGTAATGTTAAGTTGCTCTAGAAAAGAACTGGCTGTGATAAATGTGACGGCGCTGATCGAGCCGTAAGTGGCTGCGATCGCTGCGGCATTGTAAGTATCGAGTTTGATTTTCAGGATGAAGAAAGTGTAAATCGGGACAGCGGTAGCCATGAAAATCGCTGCCAACAAAGTTAGCGCAATTTCCGGATTAATCCCGCTTTCTTCAATTTCATATCCTCCCTTAAACCCGATGGCAAGCAGAAGATAAAGCGAGAATAGTTTGGGCAAAGGTTGCGGAATTTCCAAATCCGATTTCAGCAGAATTGCCAATATCCCCAGAAAGAAGAAAAGCACTGGCGGATTCAGGATATTGGACAAAATCAGGCTGGCATTCATACTCTCGGTTCCTCCTCACGTTGGTAGATGGGGAATTTGGGCATAGGTTGTTTGCGAACAAACGCTTCAACGATTGATAAGTAGTTTCACTTTAGGTTACAAAAGTAAAGAAATCGGAAAGATTGACGGGTGTCGGGGGGATCGCTTAAAAAAATCAATGAATATAAACAAGGAACAACTGAAATTGAAACAATGGCGCATTTTCGACAGAAGCACCGGGCTTTCGCTGCTTTTACTGCATCTTTGCTTCTCTATCTCGCTGTTATGGCCTCATAAACCCGCATCTGCTGCCTTTATCCAGCCCCAGCGCAGTAAAAAAGGCATGGTCGTTTCCGCCCATCCCCTAGCAAGCGAGGCGGGACTTGCCATCCTGAAAAAGGGCGGAAATGCCGTAGATGCAGCCGTTGCAACCGCTTTTGCAATTTCCGTCGTCGAACCTTTTTCCGCAGGCATCGGCGGCGGAGGGTTTTTGCTGTTGCATTTGGCACAAACCGGGGAAATGAAAGCGCTTGACTTTCGCGAACGCGCCCCCTTGCGGGCAACGCGGGATATGTATCTAGACTCACAAGGCAAGGTGCGTCCGAATGCAAGTGTAAATGGTTACTTGGCAGTCGCAGTTCCCGGTACCGTTGCGGGACTTGCCGAAGTGCATCGTCGCTATGGCAAGTTGCCTTGGCGAGAAGTAGTTGCACCCGCTATTCGCCTCGCCGATGAGGGATTTATTGTCAGTCCCGTGCGTACTTGGCGGTTCAGTCAAATATCGGAAACCCGCACAAATATTATTTTGAATAATCCGGCGGCGCGGCAAATTTTCGCGCCCAACGGAGTATTATTTGGGTTGGGCGATCGCTTAATCCAGCGAGATTTGGCGATGACGTTACGCGCGATCGCGCAAAACCCCCAATCTTTTTACACTGGCAATATCGCCCGCACAATTGCCGAAGACATGGCAAGAAACGGCGGTTTAATTACCCTCGAAGACCTTAAATCTTACCAACCAACTTGGCGCGAACCTTTATGCGGCACTTTCCGCGTTTATCAGATTTGTTCCATGCCGCCGCCTTCTTCTGGAGGCGTTTTGCTATTAGAAATGCTGAATATTATCGGCGATACCGATATAAAATCCAAGGGATGGAATCACCCGGACACGCTGCATTTCTTAGCAGAAAACATGAAAATTGCCTATGCAGATCGCTCCGTACATTTAGGCGATCCGGATTTTGTTGACGTGCCAGTTGCAGCACTTACCAGTCGCGCCTATGCCGCAAAAAGACGTCAGGAAATATCCATGCAACGCGCACGTCCTGCTAGCGAAATTAAACCAATAAGTAGGGATATCTTGCAGCGTTTTGTTAGTTTTATTGACATGTCCTGGGATCGGGCAGGCAGGATGCCTACCCCACAAGACCCTTCATCTATGATTGTGGGACAGGCATCTTGTATTGTGGGACAGGCATCTTGTATTGTGGGACAGGCATCTTGTATTGTGGGACAGGCATCTTGTATTGTGGGATGGGCATCTTGTATTGTGGGATGGGCATCTTGCCCGTCCTTGATGTCCAGAGAATCACCCGATACCAGTCATTTAACCGTAGTAGATGAACAAAGAAATACAGTAAGTCTTACTTTTACGATTAACACGGGTTTTGGTGCAGGTGTAGTTGTGCCGGGAACGGGTATTTTATTAAACAATGAAATGGATGATTTTGCTATTGCACCCGGTGTCCCCAATTTATTTGGTTTAGTAGGTGGAGATGCAAATGCGATCGCACCCCGCAAAATCCCCTTATCCAGCATGTCTCCCACTATCGTCACCGAAAATAATCGCCTGCGTTTGGCGACGGGTTCCCCTGGCGGCAGTACAATTATTACCACCGTTTTGCAAATTATCCTCAACGTCTTGGTCTACGATATGGACGCCGGTGCTGCCGTTTCTGCCTCGCGCATTCATCATCAATGGTCGCCCGATAAACTGCGCGTAGAACCCTTTGGTTTAGATGCCCTTACTTTGGCAGAATTGCGCCGCCGAGGACATCAAATTGAGCAACAAAATCCTTGGGGAAATGCGAATGCGATATCCCAAACTTCTGACGGATGGTTAGAAGGTGCTGCCGATCCTCGCGGCGAAGGTGCTGCTAAAGGTTTTTAACCCACATTCCGCACCCTGGGGTGTCACACAGGATAATTACTCAGAAAACTCTATTTTTCAAGTTATAAATTATGCCTTTTTTTATTCCGTTTATCTCCGGGATAAAAGTATAATTTATAGCTTGATTAATAGGTAAAAACCGATAGGGAAAGTTGAGGGGGCGGAATGTGGGTTTTAACGGAAAAAATTTATCCTAAAGCTCACGGTTAAACCTTTATGTTTAGTTAGATTTAGAACATTAAAATTGTGTAAAAAATTGCCAAAATGGTCAGAAAAATAACTCTAAATATTAGAGAATTAAAAAGGAAATTGAAAATCCAGTTAAATCAAAGAAAATGTCATAAATTATGGCTATTTTAACAGGCGATCGCTTCAATAACTACCTGATTGGTACTGACGAAAATGACCTGATATCAGGCTATGCAGGCAATGACACCCTCAATGGCGGGTTGGGGGATGACACCCTCAATGGTGGGACTGGCGATGATAGCCTCGATGGGGGGTTTGGCAGCGACTACCTTGATGGCGGGGCTGGCAATGACTACCTCGATGGCGGATCTGGCCCCCCAATGGAAAAAAATACCCTCATAGGCGGGTCTGGTAACGACACTCTCAAAGCCGCGAGCAACAACGATAACCTCCTGGAAGGCGGGACGGGCAATGACGTCCTCTATGGCGGGGGCTTGTACCGCAACGACACCCTCAGAGGCGGCGCTGGCGATGACTTGCTCAATAGCGGTGGCAGGCGCGAAGGGTTTGGCTATGGCAGCAACATCCTCGATGGCGGAGCCGGTAATGATACCCTCCTGGGAGATTATGGTGACATCCTATATGGGGGTAAGGAACTGTAACTAAATATCTGATCAATTATTATCATTTCTTCTGGTATGAGGAGGTATCTGAAGTGCTGTTAGGGTTCAAAACCGAATTGAAACTAAATAACCAACAGCGCACAGCATTAATCAAACATTGTGGAGTAGCTCGCCATGCCTGGAATTGGGGGTTGTGGCTGACCAAAAACATCCTTGACCACAACCAGAACCATCCAGATGAGAAACTGAAATTTCCCAGTGCGATTGACCTGCATAAATTGTTAGTAGCGCTGGTAAAATCAGAAAATCCCTGGTACTATGAATGCAGCAAATCTACGCCACAACAGTCATTGATGGCATTGCGTGAAGCTTGGAAAGATTGTTTCAATAAAAAGAAAGGAACGCCCAAATTCAAAAAGAAAGGTCAAAAAGATTCTTTTACGTTAGAAGGCCCGGTCAAAATCTTGGGGAACAATAAAATCCAAGTCCCTGTGATTGGTGTTCTCAAGACTTACGAATACCTGCCACAGTTGCTAACTAAGTCAGCAACAATAAGTCGTCAAGCTGACAGATGGTTTATCAGTTTTCGATTTGATGTAGAACCACAAAAATCAGCCCAGAAAAGTATTGTAGGCGTTGACCTCGGAATTAAGAACCAGGCAACTCTCTCAACAGGTGAAGTTGTTCCAGGTGCTAAGTCCTATAAAAAATACTCTTCAAAGTTGTCCAGGATGCAATGGTTGCACCGTCATAAAGTCATCGGTTCTGCCAATTGGAAGAAAGCACAAGTGCAAATTGCTAGGCTCCATAGGAAGATTGCCAACATTCGCTTTGATACGTTGCACAAACTCACAACTCTACTGGCTAAAAACCACGGCACTGTAGTAATTGAAGATCTAAATGTATCTGGCATGATGGCAAACCACAAGCTAGCCAAAGCTATTGCTGATATGGGGTTCTTTGAGTTCAGAAGGCAGTTAACTTATAAGTGCGAACTATATGGCTCAAAACTGGTTGTTGTCGATCGGTGGTTTCCCTCTAGTAAGAATTGCTCCAACTGTGGAACCAAGAAAGAAATGCTCTCCCTTAGTGAAAGAGTGTTTCAGTGCGAAGATTGCGGTTTCGTAATTGACCGCGATTTGAACGCAGCAATTAATCTGTCAAGAGTCGTCAGTTAGACGATGCTAGCCTGTGGACTGGTGAGTGCCGACACCGCCAGGATGAAACAGGAAGTAAACGATACTCAAAGCCTAATTGCATAGCTTTGATAAGTGGTGATGAGGTTTGAGTAGGTTTTATGTAACGGAAGCGGCAATGATTACCTTTCTGCCTTCGCTGTTGGCTGGTCTGGCTATGGTGGAACGGGGGATGACACCCTTAGCAGTTGGTGGTCTGGTGCCCCTGACCACCTCTATGGTGAAGCTGGCAACGATAATCTTTATAGCGGGGCTGGCGATGATACCCTCGATGGCGGGTCTGGTAATGACACCCTCGATGGCGGGGATTACTTTGTCTACGGTCGGTATGGACTTTATACCGGGGGAGGTAATGACAGACTCTATGGTGGAGACGGCGATGACCTGATCCGTGGTGGGCGAAGCTTTACCCTCGACATTGGCCTCAGGGATGCACAAGATAATGACACCCTCGAAGGGGGTTCTGGCAACGATACCCTCTATGGTGAAGAAGACGACGACCTCCTGACTGGCGGAAACGGAAATGACCTCCTCTACGGTGGGGGAGACAATGACGTCGTGCAAATTTACCAAAGTTGGACTCAAGTTCTAGACCGCAATGACACTATTGAGGGTGGGTTTGGCAATGATACCCTCGTAGGTGGAGCTGGTAATGACCTGCTCACCGGAAATCAAGGTGCTGATACTTTCCTCTACAAAACCAGCAAAACTTTCGACACACAAGAGATTGGCATCGATACCATCACTGACTTTAAAGCAGGTACAGACAAAATTGTTCTGAGCAAAACAACCTTTAGTGCGCTTACCAGTGCCGTAGGTGGTTCGATCAACGCTAATGAGTTTGCAGTTGTGGCTGATGACATTGCTGCTGCTGTCAGCAATGCTTTCATCACCTACAGCACTGGCAGTGGCAAGTTATTCTACAACCAAAATGGCGCTGCTGAGGGTTTGGGAAACGGCGCTCAGTTTGCCTTCCTGCAAGGCATCCCGCCATTAAGTGCTACAGATATCGCGCTGATTGCCTAGTGAGCTACCAAGCCCCTTTTGGCGGGTTCAACAAACCCGGTTTTTCTAAAAAACCGGGTTTCTTGAACCCCCCCCGTCCCCCTAATTGTTAACCGGCTTTTTCTCTATCAGGTACAAATAGTAAGTCTCGTCAGGAACAATACTCTGACTAGATTTGAACAGAAAAGAAATGTTCAGGTCGTTTCTTTTAACCTTCAGCTTGTAATTTAAAATTAGTAAAGCCTTATTGTTCTGCTTTATCAGGCGTTCGACCCGCTCAAGAACTTCTCTTTGCTTGGGCAATTTTCGGTTTCTCCATACAATAAAACTGCCAAGCTTATCGCTTTCAAGATAATAAATTTGACGATTTAAAAACCCGGCAACTGGCGCGGCTGCATAATCCCGACTTCCCACTAATACATAATCTTTTACCCCTGTTCGATCGATATAATTTGCCACTGCTTTACTCCCAGAGAATGTATAATTCAAATCCATAGAAAAGGCAAACAATCCAGCGATAACATGAGCGAATAAAATTACACTTAAATAAACATTTTTAGACCGCTCTACTAAATTTAACGTTGCCAGTATTTTTTGACTCGATTTTAATTTTTCGATTAACAAGTCTGATTTGATATAAAAGCTTGAAATCCAAAGAAAAGCTAAAAATAGGAAAAATAACTGTCCGTGATGTCTTAAAGAACCTAGAAACTTTGTATAACTAAAAACCAGAAATCCACAAGTTCCGGATAAATACAGAAACAGGACAATCGGCTTCCGAATAAACAGCGCCGCCGAATATAACAGTATAATTATGGTAAGTGAAATTGCACATATTCTGGCAATTGAATCGCCATTTATCAAAATATTAGTATTCCAAAATTGATAATGAAAAAAGTTTGGTATGGGAATATAGCTTCGCCAAATTGTTAAGATGGTTGCGAATAAGCGGTTATTCAATAATGGGAATGCAGCCCAATCTTCAAGTCTGATAACATCATTTTTTAAATCTGCATCATCGGGTGGTATAATTTGAAAAATCGCCATTAAAATCCCCAAACATACTATGGCTAAGCTAACGAGCGCATTCCATTTTTTAGTTTTAAATAATGTTCTTATATCCGGATCTAAAAACCCATCTAAAACTAATGTCATTGCCAACACATGAGCAATTATCAACCCATAAGCATGGGTATTAGCTAGTAAAGCCAAAATAACAGACAGGGGAAAATAACTGCGATTGCGCGTTGGATATAACGCACAGAACATAAAAATTAGTAAAATTCCCAAGCTATAACTTCTACTGATGATGCTGTACTCGTAAAAAGGAAAATATCCAAATGTAAATAATATTTTCTGGAAACGAGTAAAGGGAGAGAATTCGATAAAAATATAAATAACGCTGGTAGCTAGCAATAAATGAAATATTTGCATGGCTAGCGGATTATGCGTGAACCTGGTAATTAAATACAAACAGCTATGCCATAAAGCTGGATGTCCCTCATATCTCAAGTTATTGAATAAATCAATCATCGATGAACTATCTTTGGCGATTAGCCAAGATTGGAGTTCATCGCGCCACATTTCATGATGGAGAATGCCAATAAGTCCTAAACTAAAAAACAATAAAATTAGCCAGTTTTTTAAGGCATTATTACTTTTAAAAGTCGAATTCCGATAATTATCTCTTTGGATAGTTGCCATGACGGCGCTTACTTCGGGTTGTCAAGGTTGCCGATCTATTATCTACCCTTTAGATAAAATACATCTGTAATTTAGGTATAAGTTAATACTTGTTTACAAAAATTAATACGTAATTATTCCGGATATGGGGAAGAAGGGGAAGAATTGTTTTTCATCTTCCCTATCTCTGATGACGAACCAGCTTACTTCCTCATCTCCCTCATTTGCCTGGTGGAAGTGAGTTTTGAGACTGCCTGTAATAAAGAAGTTCCGTCCTTCTCTCCCACTTCGGTCTGCCTCACCTGATTCCGTTCCCAGAAAAAGCCTGCTATATTTGCTACCTGCGACAGGAAGAGTAATGCCGCTAACAGGAGTCCTGGTTGACGCGAAGAATGGGAAAAGGGATATTTCAGTAAGTTGAAATAAAAGGACAGAGGTTCGACTTTAATCTGTTCTGATTTGCGTCGGGAACGCAATTGATGAAAGTGGAAGGCGCCGCGACCGTAGTTGAAATGTTGCCGCCAGAATGTTGTCAATGATAATTTGTGGGCGTGGTAAATTTGCGCTTCTTTTGCATAGCGCATCGGGTAACCATAGTAGAGTAAGCGATCGCATAACTCCCGGTCTTCCCCCGCCGCCAAAGGAAAGCTTGTATCAAAGCTGCCGCTCTGGCGAAAATATTTGGCAGGTAAGGCAAAGTTATTAGAAGCAAAAAAACGCGATCGCTCCGGGTCTGGATTAAAGTACTCGTAAAGATAATCGATCAGGATCTGACTTGCCGTTGAATACAAATTATCGGGAAGTGCGTTAAGTGTCAGACCGCCGATCGCGCAATCGGGCGTCGTGGTAAAGTAAGTTTCTAACACTTGCAACCAGTTAGAAGCAGGCGTGCAGTCGTCGTCGGTAAACGCTAAATACTTACCCCTCGCTGTCGCAGCACCCGCGTTTCGCGCCGATGCTGGACCTGCATTGGGTTGTCTGAGCAACGTTAGGTTAAGTGTATCTTGAAAGCGAGCAACTACATTCTCCAAAGGCGTTTTGCTGCCGTCGTCCACTACAATAACCTCAAAGCGATGCCAGGGATAATTCAACCGAGTCAGCGACTCCAGACAAGTAGTAAGGCGCTCTGGACGATTGTAGGTGGGGATAATAATTGAAAAGAAAAGTTGTTCTTGTGCCACGAGCGTTACCTCATAACTTATTTCAGCTTTCAGAAATCAGGACAGTCTTGACCCAAAATATTCTTCCTTTATCAGCAAAGCTTCAACAACCAATCCAGATAAATTTTTGGGATAGGTTTGATGTTTTAGCTCCTTCTAACAAATTTTCAGACGTTCGGCATCCCTATCAACCCAAGTCTTGTCATCAGCAATTTTTTGGCGGAATGATTTACATCTTTTTTCTCTCTCTGGGAACTTTACCCAGCATTTCTGATCAATTAGATGCACCGGGAACCTTTATCATTCGATTGTTTATTCTAGCGTTTGAGCGAGCGTAATTTGTATATATTGCTTAGCAAATCACCCTTAAGATAGAGATTATTTTTCTCTGATAAAACTTGCCCAACAGCAGAATCACGAGCGCGAGCGCTTATAATTCTTCAAGCGATTGGGCCACTCGATAAAATTAGCAATTTGCTCTTCCGGATTGTATTAACTCAAGTTGCTAGTTATCTCTCGAAGAGCGGCTAATGGCGTTCCCAGGCAGTCGCCTCGTTCCCAGGCTCATGCCTCGTTCCCAGGCATGAGCCTGGGAACGAGGCGAATCAGTAAAAATCCTATATTAGCAATTAGCAATTAGCAATTAGCAACGCCCTTGTTTATAACTAGCAACAAGCGTTATTAATGATTACGATTGAGTAAAAAAGCTGTTTTTGTGCCATAAAAACTTACCTTTGTTTTCAGTCGGTAATTTTGTAGTTTTTTTGAGGGATTACTGAATCTCAGCCTGGGTTGCGATATCACGACCAGACCGCCAATTACCAAGTCGGTAAGCGATGGCAGACCGCCAATAATTGAGTTGAACAAATAGCCACTTCAACAAGGCTACTGATGGTCGTATCCGGTACGAATTAGGCACAATCGTATAGGATGAATTGTAGCCGCTTTGATTGCGAATTTCTGGCGGAAGTTCAGCGGCAACGGTTTCGTTAAACGCCGTTTCTATTTCTAAAGCTAAACTAGGAAAACCTAGTTTTTCTGCCATTTTTACAATCAGAGCGCCGCTATGGTTAATGTATCTTTGATACTTGACATCTCCACAATAAATGATGCCTAGATCCAGATATTCCTCTAGTTCATTTGCCAAGCGTATTAACAGAACATCGCGGTCAATTGCATCAAGGGAATTTATGCGATCGCAGATATCAGGAATCGTCTGTTCGTTCCACTGCATAGCCGTGTATCTGGCAATATATCCCTCAATTTCCTCACCAACGACATCTCTGACTTGCTTGCGTTTGGTCTGGGAAATTCCCTTTCTTCCGTCTCCAAAGTCACCATTGACATAAGCAGCATGTAAAAGACTCGCCGCCACTACATTTGCAGGCAGATGAAGCGAACCCAGGATGCTTGCCGTACCTACCAAATGAGCAATAAATGTTTTGCCAGAAGCTCGAAAGCTGCCTGTAAATAGGCGCATAGTTAACTGATAAGCCTTAAAGATACAGCTTAGATCGGGATTCGAGTAACCCTCGCGCCGTAGCTGGTTAAAAAGTTGGATGTTGGTTTGGGCATAATAGTGCATAATTCCGCTCTCAATTTGATTGAATGAAGCAAGGATTTAGGCTAATTTCGCATAATTTTCCACTTCCGTGGCTGATAAAATAAAGACTGATTGAGCGAGCGATCTGCTTTCACAGTAAATCTAAAAGATTCAACCGCATCAAAAGAGTAAGCTCCCTCTCTCATAATAACCTTAGCGTTGTAACGCCCCGGTTTTAAGCAACAGTAAGGCATGTATAATTGTATTTCTACTTTTTCCCCAGTAAACACTTCTAAACACTCATTGTCGCTGGCGGAAGTGAGATACAAAACCCGCTCGTTTTCTCCAGACAAATCGGTAATCGTTAAACATAAATTAGCATTATTAATCTGATGATGAGCTTTGCATCCTACACAGAAGTAAGATGGTTCGCCACTTGTGAGTGCTTCGGTTATATTTCCTTGCCGATCTTTCAAGCTAATAGAAACAATATCCAACCCTAAACTTTCACTCTTATTTTTTTCGGGATAGTACGCATATCCTACAGATTTTTCTATCCCGTTTAAACATAAATCCTCTTCGTATTTCCGCACAACAGAATCAATGTCACCCGTCGCGAGTAGCTTACCCTTTGAGAGGTAAAGCCCCATGTTACAAACGTTTAATATTGCCGGTGGATTATGAGAAACTAAAATAAAAGCTGTGCCGTTTTCGCGCAGTTTTGCCAGTCGGCGATGACATTTCATCCTAAATTTAATATCCCCAACCGCTAAAACTTCATCTATCAATAAAATATCGGGTTCGATATGAATGGCACAGGCAAAACCTAACCTGGCTGCCATCCCAGAGCTATAACTTTGAACGGGGGAATCAATCGCTTCCCAAATTTCGGCGAAATCTACCACATCATCAAATCTTTTTTTAATTTCTTGGGTTGATAGCCCTAAAATTGACATATTTGCATAAATATTTTCTCTTCCGGTTAAAATGGGATTAAACCCGGCTCCCAGTGCAATTAAAGGAGCCAAACTGCCCCTAACTTTTACCTTTCCAGTATCGGGTTTAATTAAACCGCTAATAATCCGCAGCAGGGTACTTTTCCCAGCGCCATTTGAGCCAACTAAACCCACTGCCTCGCCGCGCCGCAGTTGGAAATTAACATTTTTCAGCGCCCAAAACTCGCCGTTTCGCAAATTTTCGCTGTGGCGGCGTCCTCCTACCAATTCCGTCGCGATATCCTGGATGCCGTAAGCGAGCGATCGCTTCAAGTCCCGGCAAAACTTTTTAGACAGATTCTCAACCGAGATTACAACCTCGCTGTCGTCAGGTTTTCCTGCGGCGCTATCTTTCAACTCAGTCATCATGCGCTCACTCTCTCGATCGCATAAGGCATCGCCAGTCGGAATGCTATCCATGTTACCACCAAACCAAATATTGTAATGATACTCACTACCCAAAATCCCACCGGATTTGATATAACTCCCACAGTTGCTAACTCCCGCGTCGTCACCAACAAAGGCGTCACCGGATTCAGTTTAACCAGCAAGCCAAAAAGTCCTTCCCCCGATGGCATGGGATAAACAACTGGAGTCAAGAATAACCAAAAGCCTGTCACCATTGTTAAACCTTTTGACACATCTTGGTATAAAACTCCTAAAGGAGACAACAACATACCAATTAATGTTCCCAGCATAATTAAGTGAATTAAGGCCACAAAAGCTAATATTACCGTCCAACTGACTGGAATCCGAAACCAGATAAACAACCCCACAATTAAAATCAGTTTAATCGCGAAGTTAAATAACACCTCACCCACCTTTGCTAGAATAAGTGCCTCGCGGGGAAAATTCACTCTAGCTAACATTGGTTTTGCCACAATAACTGCCTGTACCGGGCCGTTGAGCGCTTCCACAAACGTCTGCCAAAGGGCAGTACTAAACATCACATAAGCGGGATAAGGTAAATCTGTGGCTCCCACATTAAAAATTTTGGCTTCACCCGCAAGGGTAAAACCTGCTGCCATTACAATCGGCGGTAAAAAAGCCCAGGCAAAACCCAAAAATGATTGACGGTATTGAGCGCTAATATCTCGCACCATGAGTCGCCAAGCGAGTTCGCGCGCAGCTAACAAATCTCGCCACATGAGTTTAAATAATTGGACGGGATGACGCAGGAGACTTTCGGGGGTGTAAATAACTTCAGGTGGCATATTTAACCGGGATTACAATTTTTTGGTAGCTTCTATTTGGTTAACCGACTATTTGTTCAAGTTTATTTATATTTTTTTGAAGGATATCTAAATCGAAGTTTTTGTCATAATACTTTTTAAGTTTCCGCTTTTCGTAAATTTTGTTAAACGTTTCAATGCAAAGATTCAAGCGATCGCAAAATTCATTATCGTCTATTTTTTCCACATATTCAAATAATTCCGCTGGTGTTTTAAGCTCAGCGTAGTCTATAAAACTATTTTTCGGAAATTCTTCGGAAATTTTGTGATTTTTTCCATGATATATAGGCAAACAGCCAGCATTTATGCTGTCCCAAATTTTTTCGCTACAATAATAATCAATATTAGTATTTTCAAAACACAAATTAAAATGATAATTTTCCAGTATTTCTAGCTTTCTTCTTCGCCAACCACTACCCCTCGACTGTTCTAGAGATATTTTATCAGGCCATCCTTCACCATAAATATCCACTTTATTTAACTTATATCCTTCGAGCGCTATCCTAGTTCTTAGGTAACATAGATCGAGTTCCTGGCCTTCTTTTTGCAAACTCCATCTGCGTCTGTTATTTCTATACAGCATTAAAGCAGCTATTTTCTTGCTTTTGAATCCCGAGAAATTTGTGGGGTCTAAAAGTTCCAAACGGCGCTCTACCACACGACCGTAGCGAGTGTAATTGTTGAGGTAAATGTCGCCTGTGTAAGCATTCATGATGTGTACGTCGGGTAGCCAGAAGCTACCGTTGATTTTATTCGTAAAGTGGGTATTAAATCTTGGTTCATGAGTCCAAACCAGGTATTTTTTTGCCTGGTATATGGTTCTAAATGGTAACAAACGCCTCAAATAAGAACTCACAAAAACATCGCATTCCTTGGGGTTGTTAGTAATAACAATTCCTTGGCTTTTCAAAAACTCAGCCGCTTGTTCTGTGGAAAAAGGGGTATAGGTCATTGGCTCTACTTTAAAGATTTTGATCATTTATCAAACCTCGACGCTAAGCTTTAAAGGATGGTCATCTAGAGGAAAATTCAATATCTAAATGACCCGGGTGGAAATTTTATCCTTGAGATGGTGCGATCGCGCTCAATTCTCCCTGCTTTACTTTTTGCAATTTCTTGGCGTGTTGCGTCGTCAAATAGCGGTTAAAAATCCGGTCTATCTCAACCAAAAAATTCGCCATTATAGTACTATATCGCCCAAAAGTTAGACGATAAACTAAAGGACTGATAATCGTCGCCAAACGCCTGCATCCCACTTTTTTATATCGTCCTTGGAAGTAGCCATCTTCTGCTAAATTCCACTTGTCGCGCAAGCGATGGAGACTCGCAAGCGTCCAAGCATCGCTCCAACGCAACATATAAAATGGCAAATCTGTCCATTCTAGTGGCGGTCCCGGTACGTAGGTAACTAGAGATGCGGGTTCAAAATAAATTGTTCCTCCAGCTTCAGTTACGCTCATACAAAAGTCTAAATGTTCTTTGGTATTGAGCATAGCTTCATCGAGCAAACCAACGCGATCAAAAATATCTCTGCGAACTAAAACGCAGTGAAATTCTGAGAGTTCAGTTTGGGTGCGTTGGAGAGTATGGCGCACATCAGCAACGCGCTTTCCTTGCTTGTACATTTTTTCTCGCAAACGTCGTCTCCCCGTGTTATCTACCCAAATGTGAGATTCACCCCCAGCAAAGTGAATAATTTCGTGTAATGGTTTGTGCTGACACATTAAAGGGCCAACAATTGTGGCGTTGGTTTCTTCGGCGCAATCGACTAAAGCCTTTAACCATCCGGGCGAAACTATAACATCGTTATCGATGAAAGCGACATACTTGGTGTGCGCTTGCGCTAGACCTAAATTCCGCGCTTGGTTGGGAGAAAGATAGTAGTTTGTCCGCACAATTTGAAAATTTTTGACTGGCGCTTGTTGTGACAAATAATCTCTAACTTTCTCTGGAGCATTCCCATCCACGTACACCAATTTAAAGGGAATCTCCTTGTGTTCGTAGATGCTGTTTAATGAATCTTCTACGCAACTAAAACGTTCGCGAGGAACGACGACAATAGTCACCATTGCTTCTGTTGTTGCTGTCGCATTCATGTCTAAATCCTCCTTGGCTTTAACCTACTACGCTGAGAAATTTCTGGAGTCATAACTGGGTTGTTGCTTGTATTATCAGTCAATAGTTTTTGATAAATTTTAACTAAATCATCGTTTAATTTATCTAAGTTGTAGTGGGTTTCAACATAGGCGCGCCCTGCTTTTCCCATTTTTGCCCAATTTTCTGGATGTTGTAGTAGTTCCTCCAATTTTTCCGCTAAAGCATCCGCATCTCTTTCGGGAACTAAAAAGCCGGAAATTCCGTCTTCGACCAGTTCTGGTATGCCACCGTGATCGGTGCTGATAACGGGTAAACCCAGCGCCATTGCTTCTTTTAAAACGTTAATCGGTGCATCTTGATTGCCATCAGCAGCGGTGACGCTGGGAGCGATAAAAATATGAGACTTATCGAGAATCTCAATAATTTCCCGTTCGTTTTTCCAACCTAGTAAATTGACGATATGGCTGACGCCAAGTTCCTGAATCAGTCGCTGGAAATCTGCTTTTAATTCCCCATCGCCGATAATATTATATTCCAGATTGGGGTAGGCTTTTGCTAGTTTGGCAACGGCGCGAATACTATACTCAATTCCTTTTTTTTCGACTAAGCGACCTGTGGTGGCAATTCTGACTTTACCATCCCTGGGAAATTGACGGGGCTGGAAGGTAAATTTATCGCAGTCGAGTCCGGAACGAACCACAACAATTTTATTTTCATCGCAGCCTAGTTGTACGACTCTGCGTCTAAAAAAGTCGCAATTGGATAGGAAAAAATCTCCGACTTTGAACAGTTCGTCGTAAATGCGATCGCCTTTTTCCCGCACAAATTTACTAATATCGTGACCGCGAAAGGTGGTGACGAGTTTTGCTTCTGGTGAGTTAATTGTTTTAAACGCTATTCCTCTAAAACTTTGCGTGCCAAATTGACAATGAATGATATCGTATGACTTTTTTAAGTTGGGAATGGCTGTGTAAAGCAACCACAGGGAAATAGCTTGTTTGCCATACTTGAAAACATTGAGCGATCGCGCCACGCTTACCGGATATTTAAATAAATTCAAACCTAACAATCCAATGCCTTTCACCAATCGCCAA
Source organism: Microseira wollei NIES-4236 (assembly GCF_020521235.1). GTDB lineage: Bacteria > Cyanobacteriota > Cyanobacteriia > Cyanobacteriales > Aerosakkonemataceae > Microseira > Microseira wollei. The sequence goes on from NZ_BLAY01000024.1 coordinate 60,496, forward strand.
AAAAGATTTGACGGAATTTTAGCTAAATAGTAAGTTCTTTCCAGTAATTTATATTTGATGACATCGGGATGCACCTTATCTGTATCCCCAATTTCATCAGCATAAATATCAACCTCATGTCCGCGTTCGATCGTGCCAACAATTTGGTTGATAATAAAAGTCTCTGATAAAACTGGAAAAGTCCCTACAATAAAAGCCACTTTCATCTGCAAACCTCCTTTATGTGTTTATCCCTGCATCCACTTGAAAAATCCCTACCTTAGTATTTATACCATAAATTTATTCTCTAGCAGAAACTCCTCCGGCTTTTAATCTTAGCTTTTCCCAAGCCGTTACGTAGCGAACAAAAAACATCACACCAGACACTTTTACCTTTTGTTCTAATCCTTGCAGTCTAGAATCTAAAAATGCATTTAACACAAACATTAAAGGCGGTACTAAATCTATAGCTAAATCTTTTAAAAATATTAGATTGCCAATTAATAACGAGCTATTTTGTCTATTTTTGCGGTCGTAAATTCCCCCAGCAAGGCGAATCGTTCTTTTGTATAACTGTTTAAAAGTATATCGCGCTGGATGAGCAACGCAAACCTCATCGGCATAAACTTGTTGGTAGCCACGATCAAAAACTCGCTGACACCATTCTACATCTCCGTTAGATTTGAGTTGAGCATCGAACAGTCCGACTTTTTCCAACACATTCCTAAACGTAAACAAATTTCCTGCCGCTCCATAATGATATTTTTCTAACAGTTGCTGTTGTGGAAAAGCTGTAATGCTTTCATACAGTTCTACAGGCGTTGGTTTCTCTGGGTTTTTGCAGAAAATTTCCATTTTTCCTGCTACTAACCCACAGTTAGGAACTTGCAGTAAATTTTTGACGCCATTCTCAATCCAATCCGAGTGGGGTATACAATCAGAATCAGTAAAAGCAATAACATCGCCTTTCGCTAAAGATATTCCTTTATTCCGCGCCGCATAGGAACCGGGAAGACTTTCATACGTAGCGATCGCACAACCAAATTGAGCCACTACCCCTTTAATATCTTGCGCTTCATCCGAAGCATTATCTACAACAATTACCTCATATAAATCTTTTGCATAGGTCTGGTTTTCTAACGCTGCCAAACAAATCTTTAACCGTTCGGCATCGTTATAAACCGGAATAATTACAGAAACGAATAAACTAGATGAGCTGGTCATAAGCAAGATTTTTACCTATTTAAATTGGCAGATATTGGCAAGCGCATCCTCCCTAAGATAGAAATTATTTCATTTTGACTAAATTCGCCAGAAAGCAACAGTGCTAATAGGATAACGAGAGCGATCGCCAACAATTTAACTACCACCCAAACAGCCTCAACAGTAAAGTTCGCCGCTAAAACATCAGCCAAACCGCTAACTAAAATACTCCTCAAAAATGTTTTGATGGGAGGAAAAACTTGCAGCAGGCGATAAACCGCTGACACTGTCACCAATGCGCCTAAAATCGCGAACGCAGCGAACGCAATAGAAGCACCCATCGCGCCCAATCGCGGAATCAAAAACCAGTACCCAACAATTGCTAAAGGTAATAAAGGAGCAGTCAAAATAAAAGTCCAGTCTGGTTTGCCAGCGGCGGTTAAAATAGCTGTCGTAATCGAAATCATCGCTAACCCCAACGCACCAAAAATTAGCACGGCTAAAAGTGGCGCCGCAGGCAAAAAAGCCTTGCCAAAAATTAAGGTAACAATTTCCGGTGCCGCACCCGCTGTCATACCAGCGAAGGGTAGCATTAACAGAACGGCACGCATAGCATCGCGACTAATTTTTTTAGCCGAATCTCGATCGCCCGCGTATAAAGTTCGGGTTAAAGTAGAAAGCAATAAAGGTGCAAAAGCAAGGGAAAAAATCCCCGGTATTAACGATAAATTTTGAGCCGCGCCATAAAAACCCGCCTCTGCTGCTGTACCGCCTAATATTTTTAAAGCAAACAAATCTAATTTTTCATAAAGGCGCATCGACAGCGCAAATAGAAATAGCGGCACGCCATAGTCCCAAAGTTTTCCCGCCGGAAAATTAGATGAAGCGAACAGGGAAGGACGAATATAAAAGCGGCAGATTGCTAATTCGACTAGAGACGCACCCACGCTACCGAGAATCGCACCCGAAATCGAAAGTCCCATCTCGACCAGTAGCAAGATTAGCAATAAACGGGCGATCCAGCGTAAAGCAGTTGCGATCGCCCGTTGACTAAACTTACCCACCCCTACTAAAATGCTGCGATGAGCATACGCCAAACAAAATAGCGGAATATCCAAAGCAAATAGGCGCAAATAGAATGCGATCGCTTCCTCCCGCAGCACCATCGCCACCCCATCTGCAAGCAGCCAAATTAACAACATCGCGCCGCCACCCACCCACAAATGCAAGCGCAGAACAGTTGTTCCTACAGGTCGCCAGTCTTCAGTTTCTCCCACAAACTTAATCGTGGCGCGAGTAAAAATTGATGTCAGACTCCATCCGATCCAAGCAATAATTGTTGCCGATAAAGTAAACAACCCGTAGCCTTCAGGTCCAAATTTACGAGTAAGAAAGGCAGCAGTTATTATCCCTGTCGGCAAAAGTAGCGCTTCAGCTAGGAAAATTTTAATTGTTCCACCCAGCATGTGATATCGCCTCCGGAGAGCATCTCAATTATTGCGATCGCAGGTGAGCAGGTGAGCTCCAGGTGCAGGTGAGAGTGACCAATTAGCAATTAGCAATTAGCAATTAGCAATTAGCAATTACCCATTACCTTCAAAGCTCACTTCTACTTTCCCCGAACTAGCGACAAAATAATTCGGTCTGAAGTACGCTATTACCAGACCAGTAAAGTAGAGAAAAAGTGCCGCTAGCGCAATTGGCAATGCAGCTGGCAGATACAATAAGCGGCGGATATCTTCAGCAAAAACGGTGTAAAACCTTTTCGCCAACTCTTTAAACTTCCCAAAGTCTATACTCAAGCAATATATTAAATCCTGCAATGGTTTAACGGTTTGGCGCTTTATTTCCGGCGAATTATCGGCAATCCTCTCGACAGCAAGCGCATCATAACCTAATAACAAGAAACGCCAGAAAAAGTGTGATAAACCGTTTGGCGCTGCGTGGGTAGCTCTAGATAAAGGTTGTCTCCAGATTGTATATGCTTGGGCACTGAGATTGCGGGCGTGGATCGTGCAGTTTCCGCGATAAATTGGCAGATCGGATGGAATTGGGTGCTGCATCAAGAAACTGCGGCGGAAAGCTACATTGTTGCAGAAATAGCTAGATGCGGGCGATAGCGCTTTCTGGCGGGTAAATCGGGGGAAGATGTAAGTGAGAGCGATCGCCACCCCATAAGCACCGTAAGCAGGTGTCGTAGTTTCCCCTGCAACCACCTGAATTTCGGGATTATTAGCAAAAGGAGAAAGCAGATTTCTTAACCAAATCGGTTCGTAAGTACAATCCGAATCGCATAAAACAACCGTTTCCCCCGTCGTCAGAGCAACCCCTTTCATTTTGGCTTCGTAATAGCCAATATCCGACTCAATTTTGCGGAATCCAATCCAAGGATAATTAGTCTGGATTCGTTCGATTAATTCAGCAGGAACTTCCCCACTCTCAACAATCAAAACTTCATTAGCAAGCGTTGGCGAAATGTCTTGTTCCGCGAGGGTTTTTAGACACCGGAACAAGCCATCTACTTCAGCGATCGATAAATTTTCTGTTTCTATGATGATAGAAAAGCTGGGTAACTCTGACTGAGTTTTCGGTTGTACCTGTACCATAATACTCACCTTTTTTACCTGAGCTTAATCGATTGAAACAACAGAAAGCGAGTTCCAGCCTGACCATAAGGTCTAGAATGAACGATGAAAATCCCAGACCCGGCTATCTTCAGACACTTTTTTTAATAAACAAATATTTTCTGTAATAAATTTTATTTTTAATGAATAAAGATCGAGAGGATTCTGAACTAAACGATAGGTAACTCTTGCCAACCTTTTTATCCAATTCGCTTTGGGTTTAATTTTTACCAATTCATACGATCTGTTCCTTAAAACAAAAGATATCACTTTTCTAACGGCAGGCATCCACAGATCGTCAAAAACCACATATCCTCCTACTGCTAATAACTTATCTATATAGAAAAAATCTAATAAAGCGTAGTCGAACAAATGCGATCCATCAATGAATGCGAAATCAAAATTTTCTCCTGTTTTTACAATCTGAGGTAAAACTTCATCAGAAAAGGTTTCAAAAAATCTCAATCTTTCTGACAAACCGGATCTTTTTATATTCAACAATCCAATCGATTTCCATATAGTACTTTGCTTGGGATCGATTGCGGTATGATTTCCGACACCTCTGTCCTGGTGGGCTTGACAAATAAATAGCGTAGACAAGCCATAAGCCATACCTATTTCCATTGTTCTTTCTAAATTGTATTGTTGAACTATCTCGTAGAGAATCGTACCCGTTTCACGGGGAGTAGCAGTTGGAAATGGATTAATCAACTTTCCATCACCATCTTCAACGTAGCCTGTATTATAAATATGTTCCAATAATTGATTCATATTCAACAAAAGCAAAAATTTACTAAACTCCCATACAACTCACACTTTTTTTTCCGATTACCTATCTTAAAATTTTAGTTTTAAGATAGGTTTATAAGTGTCGAAACTGGCTTGCCTAATGCGGCAAAACCCTTGCCTAACCGAACTACTTAGCACTCGCAGGGAGAGTATTTTTTCCCTTATTGACTGTAAACTCTTCGTGGTAAGAACGCTCGGTATTCACCTCCCACAAATCGCGATCTTCGCCCATAATATTTTTAGCAGCTAGCAACCCAGTCAGCATCGAGTGATCCTGATTGTTGTATCGGTGCATTCCGTTACGTCCAACTGTTTGCAGATTTTCAATTGTTGCTAAATAATCTTGAATCACCTGCAAATGCTTGCGGTAATCTTGGTCGTAAACCGGGTAAGCTTTCGGTTGGCGAATGATTGTGCCGTCTTCCACGTCCCCAGCATTTGCTAAACCCAAACTATCTAATTCCCGCGTCGCCAATTTTATCAGATCGGCATCAGACATTGTCCAGAGTCCATCCCCAGCATGGCAGAAATATTCCATTCCCAAACAAGTCTTGTTTTGCTCGGGAACCATGGCGGCGCTCCAATTCTTGAAGTTTTGAATCCGCCCCACTTTGACATTTGGACTGTGGATATAAATCCAATTATCGGGAAATAAATCTTTCCGATTAACAACGAGGGCTACAATTAAGAAATCCCGATATTTCAACCCGCGAGATGCCTCCAATACTTCCTTTGGCGGCGGCGGGTCGAATCTTTGCACCAGGGCGGTAACCGGCATACTGGAAATAAAATTTTCTCCAGTAAGTTGAATCAAATTGTTATCCCGTTCCGCAATAACTTTTTTGATTCTATTCCCCTCGCGCTCGATGCGAAGCACTTTAGTATTGAGGTGAACTTCTCCGCCTTTTTCTTCAACTACCTCCTTAAATCGCTGCCACATCATCCCCGGTCCCAAAACCGGGTATTCAAATTCCTTAATCAATGTTTTGGTATTATTACTGCCAAACAGCGCATTGATAATTGCTGTTTTTAACGACAGTCCTTTGATCCGCTGTGCCGCCCATTCCGCTTGAATTTCGGTGCAAGGAATTCCCCAAACCTTTTCGGTGTAGGTTTTGAAGAATGTTTTGTAAAGACGTTCGCCAAAGCGATTGGACACCCACTGTTCAAAATTATCCTCAACGGGAGAAGGACGCCATTTGGCTTTGAGGTAGCTTAATAGAATTAAGCAGCTTTCAACGATGCCCAAGTTGGATAAAGTATTGAACGCACTCAGGGGATAGTTGAAAAAACGACCTCGATAGTAAATCCGAGATAATCGAGGCACTTTAATGAACTCGTCTCCCAGTACCTCGTACCATAGCTGCTGCACTTCTTCAACTTTGGTAAAAAAGCGATGACCGCCAATATCAAACAGGTAACCTTTATAGGTTTCGGTGCGGGAGATGCCACCCACTTTGTCGCCTTTTTCTAACACTATAGGCTTGATGCCGTGCTTGACTAGCTCGTATGCAGCAGTCAAACCAGCAGGACCTGCACCGATGATGATAGTGGAATTATTTTGCATGGGTTAGCGTCACTTGAAATAACTTTTGCGCTTCAGCGATTTCTACTAACTCAAGTTGCTAGTTATCTCTCTGGGAGCGGCTAATTGCTAATGGCTAATGTCAGTAAAAATCCTATATTAGCAATTAGCAATTAGCAATTAGCAACGGCCTTGTTTATAACTAGCAACTTGCGTTACTAAGAAATTTGACAGTCAGTCTCAGGACTGTACCTGTAGAACAGGTGGCGAATGACGCCAATGGTAAATGCTAATCCCCCATAAAAATAATACAACCAATGCCACGGAATTGTCCTTAGTGCGAAACCTAAACCGTGCTTGCGTCTAAAAAAGCGATAAACTGGTGCGTTGAGCGCTAATAGCGGTGAGATGACGATTGCGGCAATTGGTAGTAAACTGGGCAACCAGCAAGATAGTGCCAAGGTGATAACCAGTAGGTAGGTTAGCACAACGCTGATGCGGCTGGATAATCCCAAATTTAGATCGTTGGGTAGGGTGCGATCGCGCAATATCAACGCCGTCCACGGAATCGCCCGATAGAAAAAGTCAGCCCTCAACAACGAAACAACTCCCCAATGCTTTAAGTGCTTGCCTTGCAAGGTTTTGCACAGTCGAATTCGATGACCCGCTTTTTTCAGCCGATACCCTAACTCGATATCCTCAATTGAAGGTAAGCGATAACTTTCATCAAAGCCACCTACCGCCAGGAAGATATCCCGGCGAATCGCACCCACCGCACCCCAAAATGTAAATCCTTCTTCCTGCGCTGTCTGATGGGTGTAGTGGTGTAGCAGATTTTTGTATTGCGATAAAAAATTTTTTGCCCCTGGTGCGTCGTCATAAGAACCAATAACCGCAGCCAGTTCTGGATCTTGCTCAAACGCACGCGCAACTTCGCTCACCGCATCGGCAGCAAGAGCCACATCCGCATCCACAAAAAAGATTATATCGCCACTAGCTGCACGCGCCCCCCTGTTTCTTGCCCGCGCCGGACCTCCACAGGTGGGGAGTCTCAACACTTTGGCGCCAAATTCCTTCGCCAAACGCCAATAACCATCTGACTCTCCATCGGCTACTACGATTATTTCATCGGGTTGGGGCACAGCCTGCGCCAAACTTGACAAACATTGGCGGAAACTTTCTCCCCCATTGTGTACCGGGATAACCACTGAGACGGATAACTCTTTAGGATCGTGCATCACAGATTGTTGTATCGTACACTACAAAAGCTTGGCAAATAAATATTAAATTTTCTGTGGTTTCTCTGTCATATTAATTTATATTATGGCTGGCTATATGAAGTTTAGGTAAAGATTACCGGGAAAATACGGATGATTTTATGAAGTTTGTATGAACTTCACAGAATCATCACCAAAAAAGCATTGACCAATCTCGAGATAGATGATGTATAATCAATAAAGCCTAAGATTTCATGCCGTCGATTATGTGAAAATACTTAGACTACTATCTGAATCGAAGAGATAGATAATTTTAGAGAACCGCAACAGGCTTAAGGATGAAATTTTTAGCAGAGCCAGTGCTTTTCAATGACTGGCATGTAGTGGGGCGATCGCAAGACCTGAAAGCGGGAAAACTGCTGAGCGTCCGCTTGCTAGAAGAAGATTTGGTGTTGTGGCGTGACGATACCCAAGCATTAGCTTGGCAAAACCGCTGCCCCCATCGAGGAGCGCGTCTTTCTCTCGGAAAAATTGTCGATAATACCCTCGTTTGTCCTTACCACGGTTTAGCTTATAACAGCAGAGGCTGCTGTGTAAAGATTCCGGCTCACCCAACCCAATTGCCACCAGCACAAGCTTATGTGCAAACTTACCAAACTCAGGAGCGTTACGGTTTAGTTTGGGTATGTTTGGGAAAACCCAACCGGGACATACCTGATTTTGCAGAATGGGATGACCCAACCTATCGCCATATTTGCTGTGGCCCCTACCATTATCGCTCTAGCGCTTTCCGCGCCCTGGAGAATTTCCTTGACATTGCTCATTTCCCGTTTGTGCATGGGGGATTGTTAGGTGACCCCGAACATCCGGAAATAGAAGATTATCAAGTTGAGGCGAGTTTGAATGGCATTACCATCCGCAACGTCCGCGTCTGGCAACCAGACCCTGACGGCACCGGACAGGGAGCGCCAGTAACTTACGAATATAAAGTTTTACGCCCCTTAACGGCATATTTCTGCAAAGAGTCAAATGGGCGGCGGTTCGCTATTTTTTTCCACGTTACTCCAGTCGATCAGGTGGAATGTATCGGCTGGATGTGGATAGCGATGAACTATGCTTACGAAGTGCCAGAAGCCGAACTGCGGGCACATCAGGACAAACTGGTGGCTCAAGATATTGCGATTGTAGAGTCCCAGCGCCCGCAACGCTTACCGCTGGACTTGCAGGCGGAGGTGCATCTCGGAAGCGATCGCGCCTCGATTGCCTACCGCCAGTGGCTCTTTCAACTCGGCGTCACCTTCGGCGTCACTTAATATCTTTTGGGAAGGAAATCTTGTGCGCCACGGCAGTGGGAGCTTCTCTTAGGTGAACCAACCTTTGGAACCCCCAGGTTCGCGGGAGTTTGGTACCGCAAATTGCCCAAAAAATGACCACCTTTGTGACTTCGCTTTGGTGCAATCGCTCTATAAATTTTTGTAATTTTTTGCCAAATTGGCAATACAGCTAAGTCAAATTGGTTTTTCATTTTTGCATCAGGGTTTTTCCATTGAATTCAACACAGTTTGGCGTCAGAGGTGAGGGGTGAAGCATGAAAAACTCTCCTCACTCCTCAATGCCTACAGTCTTTCAAAAAGACGACTGTCTATGGCAAGTAAATTATTGATATTTTAAAATTTTTGTGTCTAATTTGTTCTTTTTTTGAGCCAATCAAGTAAAGTTTAGATGGGTCGAAAAGACCCTTATTAAACCTACTCATGTAACTGTTTTAAACGTTATCCGATTAGCGATATAGCTGGGTAAGCTAGGTTTTTTACCTGGTTAAATAACTGTGTTTAATTAGCTCTACCTAGTTAGCAGTAGCTGAGAGGTGGGTGTAGCATTGTTGATCTTTTTTCACAGAGAAGGAGGCAAATAAAATGAAAAATAATTTGTGGAACGAACTCAACGACAAGCAGGCGGAAACAGTCGCAGGCGGACAAGATCTGATGACAAAAGAGATTAGCTTGTATTACAATCCGTCCTACAGCTATAATGACCTAAATAAAGATGGTCAAATTAACCAGGTAGATGTTGTTTTGGGATTGGCATCAGGACAGTTCTCTTATCCACCAGTTGAGGTGAGTGGGAAATTGTTGAAAGATCCGTATAACAGTTCCATCCAACTGAAACAGATCAATGACTACGGCTACGCGAAAGATTACGTCTTTACATATCAGGTAGCGGTGAACCCCAGCGGCAATCTACGTCTAGTATAAAGACGTGAATGACAATCGGTTTTACGGTTGGAAAACCAGATATAAGGCGTGACTTGCCACAATAAAAGTTGCAGCATTTATACTTGATGCGGTCATAGATAGTGCTAATGGCTAATGGCTAATGGCTAATGGCTAATGGCTAATGGCTAATGGCTAATGGCTAATGGCTCGCTTACCAGTGTTCCGGGGCGCAACGGATGAACTGTCCCCGAAAATGGCCGTGGGAAGTATAGCTGAAACTCTCGGTTGGCAAATTTCGTTACCTGAGATCGCCAATGTGGCAGAATCATCTGATCCGGCGAAGTCTCAACCCAACTTTGCCGGATCAGTTTTATAGCGTTTTGCGTAGGTCTTGTGTACCTCACAAAGAGAGCAATTCGCTGTAGATTCCCGAGAAGTTTGCTGCCTCAGCAATTACAGCGGATTGCTTTTCTAGTGAAGTACAGCCTTTTGGCGCCTTTTGTGTAGCGGCACCCTTAAGGGTGCCCGCACACAGCTGTCGAAGGTGTACCTCATGGGGCTGCAGTCGGCTATATGGAGAGGAGATGAGCGGATTGGTGCGGCGTCTGCGATCAAATATCAAATTGTACTCCAACACAGCGAAGAAGACTGTGGTGCCGCTTGCCTTGCTACCGTAGCCAAACACTACGGACGCACCTTTGCCCTCAGCCACATCCGCGAAGCTGTCGGTACAGGGACGCGAGGCACCACCCTCTTGGGGTTAAGACGGGGGGCAGAAGCCTTGGGATTCAATGCCCGCCAAGTCCAAGCCACCGCTGAACTCATAGATAGACTCAATGAAGCCCCCCTGCCCGCCATCATTCATTGGAAAGGCAGCCACTGGGTCGTTTTATACGGTAAAAGGGGCAAAAAATACATCATTGCTGACCCCGCCATCGGCATCCGCTACCTCACCCGCCAGGAATTAATGGGGGGTTGGATGAATGGCGTCATGCTGCTGCTGATGCCGGATGAAACCCGCTTTTATCAGCAGCCAAATGACAAAATTGGTGGGTTTGGGCGCTTCCTGAAGCGAGTCTGGCCTTATCGCTACATCTTAGCCGAAGCAATAGGGAGTGAACTACCCACCGTCAAGCGGAGTACCGCTATGACGGGGGCTTCCAACTTCAACCGGAACAGCATCCAGCAAAACCGAAGTTTTACCAGGTTGACTTACATTCCGTCCATTGGCAGACGCGCTAG
>NZ_BLAY01000025.1 GCF_020521235.1 Microseira wollei NIES-4236
TAATCAGAGAATCATTATTAGCAATATTAGTGGGAATGCCATCAATTAAAAGTCCTCGATCTCTGTAAATACCAATGCGTTTTCCACCCAAAACGGTTGCTACCGCTGTGTTTTCAGCTACACTACCCAAGCGATCGCTACCGATTGGTTCTTGTCGCACCTGAATTTTGAGGTCGCCGCTGGTTGATTCAACTAAAGTAAATTCACCCACCGCTTGGAAGTCGTGATATTGTTTGTCAATAGTTACTATACGGGGGTCGTTGTAGGTAGAACCGCCATCATCGGGTTTTTTGGGTTTTTCGTCATCGTCAATAATTATGCCTGTGGCATCAATTGTAGTAACGGTATCTTTGGTAGCAAAGCTGGAACCGTCTTGTTTCTTGAGCTTAACAGTAAAGGTTTCAGTTCCCTCATTCTGTGTATCTCCGGTTGTTGGCACAGTAATATCAGCGCTGATTTGTCCTGCTGGGATTGTTACTGTCCTTTGACCAGGGAAATAGTCTTCACCTGCCGTTGCCGTTCCCTTTTCATACTCAACTATCAAGTTGACTGCTTCATTTGATGGTTCGCGACGCGATACTGTGAATACTAGATTGTTTCCTTCTGTTGCACGCGCATCTGAGATTGAAAATGGCAGGTTGTAGGGAATTTCGTACTCAATTTCTACTATTAGGTTCTTAGGAGCATTTTGATCTGGATTTTTATCATCTTGTTCTGCCCCCTCTATTTCCTTAGTGTTAATTGTTTTCAAAATTTTTAATTTTGGATCGGGATCGCTAGGTTTTGTAGGAGGGCTACCTATTAAGGGTAATGGGTCGGTAGCAAAACCATCTTCTGGTATCTTCAATGATAAGAGGGGGCCAAATTGTGAACTACCGGATAATTTTCCAATTTCAAAACTTGCTCCTGCTTGAAGAGCGCTAACATCAATTCCACCTTGAATCACAGGGCCAATGTTATTTTTTACATTGCCGAAAAGCTCATACTTTGCTTTTACTTTTACAGTTCCGGAACCTTCAGAAGGAGCTTTAAATTCAAATTTATTATTTGGGTCGCCTAAAGCTCCCTTTTGCTCAGATTGTCCATCTACTGACATTGTGACTTCCACCCTGTCAGGATCGAACGTAAAGTCTTGCTGAAGACCCAATCCTATATTAGCCTTAATGTCTAAAAGATCGTAGCTTAATTTTGCACTAATTCTTTCTTGCGGCAGAGAAGCTTCTACTTCATTACCTAGCACTCTCAACGCAGGAAAAGAAAGAGCAAATATTCTGTCTAAATCTCCTTCTAACTTTACAAAACTGTCTGATCTACCAGAAGCAGCAATATCTGGTAGAAGCGGATCGCTACTGTCACGAGGAGTTTTGGGTTTTATTTCTCCGTCCTTAATTTTAGGTGTTGAAGCACTAATTGAACCTGTTCCATCAGGAAAGTCAAACTTACCTGATGGATATTTAATCACATCAAAACTCAGCTTGGCTTGCCCCCCGCTGCTTTCTATTCCTATATCAGGCTTAAAATCAGAACCAAAAGGATTTTTTATAGTAACATCTTTAAACGTAACTTTGTTTAGATTAGCCTCTAGCTCAAATCCGGCATTAGGCAACTCAAATCCTTTAGTTTTTTCCGTAAAATTTGCTTCTGAAGTTTTTACACCTACTCCTGGTATTATGGAAAAAGTTTCCCCTAAATCAATGTCTTTTGGTAATTCTACGGTTAGATCAATCGGATACTTAAAGTTAGCTTCTCCATAATTTCCTGGCGTTACAAAGACAGAACCTTTTAATTCAGACTGTAAGTCCCAATCAAATTTAACGAAAAGATTATCAACGATTCCCCCTTGGGGGTTTATTAGTATCGGTTTAAATAAGTCTGTTTGTATTCTGTTAGAGCCAATACCGCCCCAATTTACAATTTTTCCAGCAAAAAAATCAAGCGTATCTTTTTGAGTGGTCATTTCAGCCTGCTCAATCGCTACCACTCTCCCATCCAAAACGAGGACAACTGAATCATCCTCTGTCTGTAATTGCGATAGTTCAGGCAGAGTCAATTGTTTCCCTTGAATCAGATCGGAAAAAATTTCGCCTTCATCTCCAGCAGCATCAGTTGTATTAATCTGCGAATCTATATAATGACCGTATTCTTCGAGGAAAACAGATGCAACAGCTTTCACATTCCCGTTATTCTTCTCGACAAATTCTTGCGCTAAATAAATCGTGTTTGTAGCAGCGGCAAAAGCACCATTGGCTCCCGCGAGATCAAATTGCGATCGCACCTCAATCCCCGGCAATATTCCCAAGTCTCCATTTCTCCACGATTCTGCTAAAAATGCAGTTTTATTGCCATCTAAACTGTCGCCAAATGCTATTTGCATATTAGCAATCAAATCTGGCTCGTTCGCAAATGTTTTGAGCAAATTCTCAGCAGTTTGCAGCGCTGCTTGTAGAGTAGGCATCTCACCTTCCACAATGCCAGTTACAGGATCGTTGCTATCACTCTGCCAGTTTTCCCAAGAATGCTCGAATTGATAGCGATCGCTAAATGCTGCTGCTTCCCGATACTGCTTTAAGTGCAAACTACTATCGATACTCGTTCGAGGCGTAGAAAAGCCGAGCCGCTTTTGTTCCATATGCAGCGAAAGCGGCTCAAAAGATAATATTTCTCGATCGTTTTCACCTATGCCAAAATTCCCAATAGTTCCCCGTTGGGTGAGCGTTTCAAACCCATCCATAATCTGCTCCTGTATCAACTGTAAATTAAAAACCTTAGTAAGTGAAAGGATTGTAAGTAGCAATTTTTCGCTAGTCAATACCCATTAATAAAAATTAATAATTAGGCTCTGTGATAAGGAATGTAACAAAGCGAATTAGAAATAGTAGAATATCGGTTCAAAAATGCTGAAATCCTTGGTTAAGGCTAATAATTTTATCAGGATAATCGCCTCTAGCATCAACTAACAGCACTTCCGATTCAGTTTTAATTGTTCCAACAATGGCGGCTTTTTTATCTAATTTATTGACCAATATCTGAGCAAATTCGAGCGGAAGACACAAAACTAATTCAAAGTCTTCGCCGCCGTATAATGCCCAATTTAATGCTTGTTCTGCTGAGACAAAATTGAGTAAACTATCGGAGAGGGGAATATGCGTTCGCGTAACCACCGCCCCCACTCCACTCGCCCGACAAATCTGCACAATTGCATCCGCTAATCCATCGCTGCTATCCATTCCAGCAATGGGTAATTGGGAATTGGTAATAGGGCATTGGTAATTGTCTAGAATGTCCCACAAAATGGGTAAAACATCTAATCTGGGTTTGGGGCGTTGATGAGCTTTAATTAATGCTTTTTTATCGCTCTCTTTAAGATTTTGTCCTAATTCTGGGTGCAACAATAATTCTAATCCGGCGCGGGACGAACCGTGAACGCCTGTAACTACAATTGCATAGCCCGGTTGTGCGGCACTGCGGCGGATAATCCGATTGGGGGTAACTTCGCCAAACGCAGTGATGGAGAGGGTGACAACGGGCGATCGCACCACATCTCCCCCCACAATCGGGGTATTGTATTGTCCCAAACATTCGCTCATCCCCTCATAAACCTGCTCCACCCAACTCACCTCTGTATCCCCCGTCACAGCCAAACCTACGGTAATTCCCAGAGGAGATGCGCCCATAGCGGCTAAATCGGATAAATTAGCAGCAGCCGCACGCCAGCCTGTATCTTGGGGAGAGGTGGTGCGATCGCTAAAATGCACCCCATCGACTAACATATCGGTAGTAACAACAAGCTCGTACCCAGGCTGCAACGGCAGAACAGCCGCATCATCACCCACTATTTCAGCGGGACAAAACCGCTGCAATCGTTGCAATAACCCTTGTTCCCCAACATCCCTAATTTTCATAAACTGTTTGTAGTAGGGACTTTAGTTTCTCAAAGCCTAATAACCAAGGACGTTCGTCCTTACTACGAACTGAACTGAAAACCCCGATTTGATTGAGCATTTTAATGGTGGTGGCGGTGCCGTACTCTGCTGGCTAACGCACCCTACTACTAACAACCCTGCGAAATTTATTTCAGCGCTAATTGTGGGCGAATCAAATCTAAAATCTGCCATCTCAAATCTGAAATCTGAAATTATTAATCACCAATCTCCTTTTGCCAAAGACGGAGGTAAACGCAATTTAGGAAAGCGATAAAAAGGTTCGCCATCGCGATCGAATTCCAGAATTGCACCAAAAGTCTTAACCTGTAGATCCAGGTACTGCTTAGCCAACTGGGAATCAACAGTTGCAGCCGCAGCTAGCTGGATCAGGGAAATACAACTATCTTGCTCTTTTAACAACTCATAGAAAGCTACTTCTAGTCGCCGTTGCTTCTGCTGATCGCCAGTTGCCTTAATTATAAATAAGCCAGCCGTTCCAGCAAGCGCGAGGATTAATATAAACTCAACAATCGCCATGTCAGGTAAAAATCTAGGCTAATTTATATTTTGCAATATTTTACGATATCGCTCCCAGACAATAGCCTGAGAGCGAAATTTTGGGCAGATATTGCCCTAGGGCTTAATTTAAGCAGCTTGAGGCTGAACCAGATTTTCTGCCCCTCGAACTACCTTAGCCGATTCGATCGTATCGCCTGCCCGCAGCTTTTCCAACACTTCCTTCCCTTCCGTCACGTAGCCAAACACTGAATAGCGACCATCGAGCAAGTTGAGTCCGGCGGGAGTGAGTTCGGGTTCAAATAGGAAAAAGAAAAACTGAGACGATCCCCCATCTGGAGCGAATTCGGGACGCGCCATTGCGACAGCACCATAGGCAGAAAAGGGTAAAACCGGCTGTTCGCGGAAGCGTCCGGCATCTTCTAGGGTAATACCATAAGTCGGTGCCCGGTCGCCTTTAACCAGAATTTCTAGGGGAATGGCGCGGTATTTGCCAGTAGCTGGATCGATAAAACCTTGATCCGGGCCGGGTGGATCTCCAGCTTGCAGCACGTAAGATTCTTCAGCGCGAATAAACTTCATCCCGTCGTAAAAACCGCGCTCAACTAAATCTACAAAATTCCCAGCAGTCACGGGGGCGCTAAAGCCATCCACAATTAAGGTAATAGAGCCTTTATTGGTTGTCATTTCGATGGTGGCGCGACCTTTAAGCTGAGGCAAATTACTATATTCGGCGGGAACTTCATAGGGGAATTTCTGCACCATCAAATCTTCTAGATCCCCGACTAAATTCAGCGCCTTGGAACGCTCAACAGAAATTTGGTTTTTATCCTTGGCTTCCTTAGCGTTGGAGAGGGCGGTTAATTGCCCTTTCAGTTCCTCGATCAAAGCCTCAGCTTTTGCTTGGCGTTCTTCAGGGATGCTGGCTAGCAATTTCTCAGGACGGGAGAGAATCGAACCCGCTTTGCTAATATCGCTAGAAATAGCACTCCAACGGCGATTAGCGCGCAGTTGGTTGGCAATGTCTTCCAAACTCGATTGCAAGTCTCGCACCGGCTGATTGTCAATTGGTAGGGCATACCGCAATAGCGCTCTACCATCGGTGATAGGATTTCCCACAGGTAAACGGCTCTGGCGGTAGGCAGCAGAAAGCCCCAAAGAGAGCGTTACCAGCAGCAGCATCGCGATGCCGGTTAAGAGCCAGCGTTTGGCAAGCTCAAAGAATGGAAGACTAGAACGAGGCATAAATAAAGTTTTAAGTACACACAATCTTACATCTTGCCATAGAGGGGAGGACGCTCGCTTGGCGGGGACACTCTGACGCGGGAAATGAAGATAGGGAAAATGGGGAAGATGGGGAAGATGGGGAAGGTGATGCAGGTGATGAAGACGATCGAGATAGGGAAGATGGGGAAGAAATTACTTCTACTTCAATCATCTCCCTTGTCTCCCTTGTCTCCCTCATCTCCCCATCACCATAGCCCCCCTGCCCCTTTTGCCCCTGTTTGATCCCTAAGAGCGGTACAATCATTAAGCCGATCGTTCTGCCTGTGGGAAACAAGGTTCATGATTTCGAGTAACGATTTTCGACCCGGCGTATCAATTGAATGGAATAATGGCGTTTGGCGGGTCGTAGAATTCCTCCACGTCAAACCAGGTAAGGGTTCTGCTTTTGTGCGAACCAAGCTGAAAAACGTCCAAACTGGCAACGTGGTAGAACAAACCTTCCGCGCTGGTGAAACGGTGCCCCAAGCCAATCTAGAAAAGAGTACGATGCAGCATACCTATAAAGACGGCGATGATTACGTCTTTATGGATATGGAAACCTATGAAGAAGCGAGACTTTCTGCTAAACAGATTGGCGATCGCGTCAAGTACCTCAAAGAAGGCATGGAGGTGAACGTCATCCGCTGGAACACCCAAGTGATGGAAGTAGAACTGCCCAACTCGGTTGTATTGGAAATAGTTCAAACCGATCCTGGTGTCAAGGGCGACACCGCCACCGGCGGTAGCAAACCCGCTATTGTCGAAACGGGCGCGCAAGTGATGGTTCCCCTGTTTATTTCTATAGGCGAGCGCATCCGCATTGATACCCGCGAAGATAAATATCTAGGTCGCGAGTAAATTTTAGAGGTGAGATTTTAGATTTGAGATTGGGGAATGTCGTTCCCAGGCAGATCCGTGGGAACGAGGGTAATGGGTAATGGAAAAAACAATTACCACTTACCAATTACCCATTACCTGTTACCAATTACCTTCAAAACGAATTTAACGGGGTCAGACTTATTGTGGAATTGGACTTGAATGCACTCCGCGAACTCCTGGCGGTTTTAAATCAAACCGAGATTACCGAACTGACACTCAAAAGCGCGGACTTTGAATTGACAGTGCGTAAGGGTAGCTCATTGAGCGATCGCCCACCCGAACGCTTATCACCCCAAGCTTTAGCTTTCGACCAGGAGAGTCGCGCGATGCTCCCTGACCCGCCAGTGCGCCCTACAACGGCTGCTGCTGGCGCGGTAGGCAGTTTTGCTTCTGCTCCACCGGGATCGCCGCCACAAGCTGAGTCGAAATGGGTGGCAATTAAGTCCCCGATGGTGGGGACATTTTACCGCGCCCCCGCTCCCAACGAACCGCCGTTTGTGGAAGTGGGCGATCGCATCCGCGTTGGGCAAACGATTTGTATCATCGAAGCGATGAAGCTGATGAACGAAATTGAAGCCGAAGTCTCAGGACAGGTAATGGAGATCCTCGTTTCCAACGGCAATCCCGTGGAATTCGACCAAATTTTGCTGCGGATTAATCCAGACTGAACATTACTCTATTGCTATAGAAAAGGAACTGTTGACACTCGGCGACCTGAAGGTACGCAGATTCTTGCATCTACAGATTCCTCTCCCTGGGAGAGGAACCCTTCATCAAGTTTGGGGGTGTGCCAAGCACCCCATCAACTAGACCGGATGAAGCCATTACAGCACCATCCTTCTTTAGGTCTAGCTGACATGAGAAACCATCCCATTGTGCTAGGTTTCTCGCAGCATTTAAATCAGCGTTGTGGTAGTGACGGTTAGGGCAATTAAAATGATGTCCTTTCCTGGTGCCAATAGTGCCGCAAGTAGAGCAAGATTTACTGGTATAGGGAGCCGGACGCTTAATAAGTTTCAATCCTTTCAAAGCTAACTTATAATCAAGCTTTTGTTCCAAAGAATAGTACGCCCAAGAATGCCTTGATTCACCACTATCAGAACGATTTTTTTGGCTCTGCTTCATCGAGGAGCGACACCCTTCTAAGTCTTCAACCACTACATCAGCATTCAGGTATTCTGCAAATCGAACAATTCTTCTACTGATAGTGTGGTTAACGGCTTCCATCCACCTGCGTTCCCGCTTATTCCACTTCTTTAAGGCTCGAAATTTCTTGGCTGACTGCAAGGATTGACGGCGTTTTTGGAAATGGCGACGACGATGTTTAACTTCCTTGCCCTTAAAGAACTTTCCGAACCCCGATCCTGGTGCTACCACTGCTATATTGTTTTGCCCCCTGTCGCATCCAATTCTGTTAATCGTCTGCACTGAAGGAACTTCCAAGGTGACAGAGATGTAGGCATACCATTTCCGGCGATGACAGATGATTTTAGCCGAACCTTTATCAAGGAAAGTATCAGGATTTAGCAGCCTATCTAGTATAGCCTGCCAGTGGGTTGACGCCACCATTACAGGAACTCGTTTTATCCCCTTAATTGTTGGGAAACTCAAGCTATAAGTTTCCCCAAATTTGTGAATTTTCCAGTTCTGTTTATTTATTTCTGGAGGCAAGCATTTGTACTGTTTAATTTTTTTCCCAACCCCAGAAGTGGTATGCCGAATTGTTTGATTGGCGAGGGCAGACATGAGTGAAGTTTCTATCCCCGCTGTGGTTAACTTCCGTCTTTGGGGGAGAGGGATGGTTAACAACCAATTTGCCAAACGGGTGTTTTCCTCGGTCATCTCGCCAAACATACCTGCTTTGGCTTGATTGAGGTCAACAAATTTAAGTTTTAGCGTGATAGTAACTTGATTCATATTACGATCTTAGCATAATTCTTACCCAGATAGGTAAAATATGAATGCGGTTAAAACCGCTCCTGTCCTTTTTTATCCCCGCTTTAACAAGACGGGGCTTTCAACCTCCCGCTTCTCTTGGTAAAATTTTTGGGGATCGGTCCTTTTTGATAAATTCAATGAGACAAGCGCAACCTGTACCGCAAGAAGTTGTGCAACAAGTGGCTGAGTACTTCAGCATTTTGAGCGAACCAATGCGCCTTCGGCTGTTAAACTTACTTCGCAATGGCGAGAAATGCGTGCAAGAGCTAGTAGATGCGACGCAAACGAGTCAGGCTAACGTTTCCAAGCACTTAAAAGTGATGTTGCAGGCAGGTATCCTCAGCCGCCGCAGCGAAGGCACCTCCGCCTTCTACAAGGTGGAGGATGAGTTAATTTTTGAGCTGTGTAACCTGGTATGCGATCGCCTAGCTACCCGCATCGAACAACAAGCCCGCCACTTTCGCGATTTTAGCCTCGCCAGCAAACAATAGTTGGGTAATGGGTAATGGGTAATTGGTAATTGGTTGGAGTCTATACTTATCAGTTGAACCATTACCCATTACCGCTAAAGCTGAAAATCCGCGTCAAAACTTTGGCGAGTCATCGGTTGGTCGATGGTTAAACCTTCACCGCCTAACTCTGTCAAGGGTTTCCCCTCGACAGATATATACACTTTGGCTTTGGGGTTTAAACTGGTTGCGGTGTAAATCACCTGTCCCAAGCGGCTTTGCATCGAAGCCGTACCGCCGCCCCTCGTGAATTCTTGGGACAAATCGACGGATACGGTATCATTTTTAACCGCCAAGCTGCGGAGTTTGGTTCCCTGGGGAATGCTGGAAGAAACACCCGCATCAGCACCCGTAGATCCCGATAACAAGCGGTTAAACGCTGCTTCTAGAGACTGTTTTGGATTTTGGTTTCCCGTCTTGGTTGACGCTACCGGACGACCAACCAGGTGTATTTTATTATCCTGAGCTTCAACTAAGTAAACTTGAGCCGTCTGCTGTTGTTCTTGCTGGACAACAGGGGACGGAGTGAGAGTATTATTTGTTACCGTCTGGTTTTCCCTTCCACAACCAGTAACTAAAGCCAGGGTCACGACACCCGCAATGACGCTGCGAGGGATACGACAGAGTAGTTGTTGTTGCATGATGGGGTTCTCCTTCCAAATAAGCAGACTGGGTGTGAGGAGACCGAAATAGAGCTATGTGTTTGGCAACGGCTAGTTGTTGACCTTCTGGAGCGAAGGTGAGGGCAAAACTCGTACAAACGCCGCGATCTCCAGTTGATCTGGATTTATCTTTAATTGTAGAAGCCTTGCTGTAATTCCGGACTGTTCCAATTGACCGAGATCGAACTGTTCGGTTAAACTCTGGCTCAGCGGGCCAAGCAGAAAAGAAGGTATCTCGTTATTATCGATCGATGCACTTGGCTCGATTAATTGCAACCGCCGCCCCGATACAAAAGCTATCCCAGACTCAAGTCTAATCGGTAATTTCCTCCCATTGGCGGCATCGGTTTGGGTTTCGCCCTCCTGCTGTAACTCTACCTGGAACCGCAGGCGGTTGTTTGCCAAAAATTCTACCCTGGGATTGACGAAAGTGTAGCGTTGCGAACCTTGATTTAAAAAAGCACCCGCATAGCGGGTTACCAGGTTCTGCAACAGCGCCTTGATTCTGGGTGTCTGTAAAGCTTTGTTGATATCCCCTGCGGTTAAAACTAACCGCACCCCAGCTTGCAAAGGTTGGCGTAAAGCTGCGGTAGGCAACTGTCCCCGCTGTCTCAGACGCTGTATATTAACGTCAACGGGGTCGGTTTCTAATTCTAAAGCAGCGATGCGAGCTTCGGGGATGAGCCACAATCCGCGTCCAGCAATTCGCACCCGTTCTAGTTTACCTTGCACCAACTGGTAGCTGGGAACGTTGTCTACTCGGACTTGTAATTGTTCTACTCTGTCAAACTGGGAACGGATGGTATTTCTAGCAATACTCTCTACGAAAAACCCAGCCGTAGACAGCAGACCAAATACCGCAGATAAAAGATAGGTAATGATTTCCATTGGGAATGGCTAATGGCTAATTGCTCATGGCTCATTGTTAATTGTTATTGGTTTTTTGGCAATTAGCCATTGTTAAGAATAAATTTCACAGATGTAGGGGCACGGCGTAGAAGGATTTTTGGTTTTTATTAAAAGTTTGTCTAATGCTGTGCCCCTACTTTAGGATATCGCTGCCTCGATCCACTGCTTGAGCGTGGATACTACTTCATCGATGGGAATTTCTTGGGATTTGTGGGTAGCGCGTTCGACAACTTCGACTTTACCCGATTGCAGCGATCGCCCGGTGACAATCCGGTAAGGTATGCCAATCAAGTCGGCATCTTTAAACTTTACACCCGCTCGCTCGTTGCGGTCATCCAGCAGCGTGTCAACTCCCGCTTGATTTAATGCTGTATAAAGTTTCTCCCCGACTTCTATTTGTTGGGCGTCGGATACGTTGGGAATGCAGATAATCGCGTGGTAGGGAGCGATCGCTACAGGCCAAATTATCCCATCTTTGTCGTAAGATTGCTCCACCGCCGATTGTGCTAATCGCGACACGCCTACCCCGTAACATCCCATCACCAAAGGCATTTCTTCCCCTTGTTCGTTGGTGTAGGTAGCCCCCATTGCTTTCGAGTATTTTGTCCCCAGTTGGAAGATATGACCGACTTCGATTCCCCTGGCGCTTTGCAGGGTTTGTTCCGGGTTGTGGTTCGCGCGATCGCCCGGTCTAGCTTTCCGTATATCTACTATGCTTTCTGCTAACTTAAATTGCTCTCCCCAATTCGCTCCCACTACGTGATAGCCAGACTCATTAGCACCCGTGACGAAATTCTTTAAATCAACCGCAGTTTTATCAACTAAACGCAAAAACTTGGCTTCCACCCTTGGCCCCCCCAAGGCATTGGGGGGTTGGGGGGGATCCGAGGTAATATAATCGTCTGGGATATCTGGTGCAATATAGCCTAAAGGTAAAGACTTCGCCGCCCATTTTTGCTGTGCTTCCGCATCGGGTACTTGCAGCGCTAAAACCGTTTTAGCATTGTATCGCTCTGCTTGCCGTACTAACTCATTTTGCAGCTTAACATCATTAACTTCTTGGTCGCCGCGAATGCTGACCAATACCAGCACCGTAGTCCCGTTATCATAAACAGCTTGGTAGAGGACATTCTTGACAACTTGAGTCGGGGAACATTTCAGGAATTGGCAGAGTTTTTCTATCGTTTCGGTTCCCGGAGTTTCCCGTTTTTCATAACTATTAAACGGCGAAGGTTCTGCATCCGCTGGCAAAGAAACCGCCTTTTCTACATTAGCGGCATACTTGCCATCTTCGGTGTAGAGAACCTCATCTTCTCCCGCATCTGCGAGTACCATAAATTCTTGGGAACCAGACCCGCCAATTGCCCCGGAATCAGCTTCAACTGCGCGGAATTTTAAACCAGAACGCCGCAGCATATTGCTGTAAGCCTGGTGCATATCCTGATAAGTTTTTTTCAGGCTTTCCTCATCGGCGTGGAACGAATAGCCATCCTTCATGATGAATTCGCGACCCCGCATTAAGCCAAATCTAGGGCGAATTTCATCGCGGAATTTTGTTTGAATTTGATACAGGTGCAAAGGCAATTGCCGATAGGAACGAATCATCTCCTTAGCGACAGTTGTAATTACCTCTTCATGAGTCGGACCTAGTCCCAATTCCGTCTCGCGGCGGTCTACGAGGGCGAACATAATACCCTCAGCTTTAGTATAAGTATCCCAACGACCCGATTCTTTCCACAACTCGGCGGGTTGTAATTGGGGAAGGAGACACTCTTGCGCGCCTGTGGCGTTCATTTCTTCCCGGACAATTTGGGAAACCTTTTGCAGCACCCGCCACATCAGGGGCAGATAGGCATAAATACCGCTACCGATGCGACGGATATAACCTGCACGCAGGAGTAATTTATGACTGGGTATTTCTGCTTCTGCTGGGTCTTCCCGCAGCGTGACGAATAACATTTGAGACAGTCGCATCGTTTCTTCTCTTCCTTTTCCCGACGGGATGCTTGCTTTCTCAGTCTAGAACATTCGGGGGTTCAAATCTTTCAGATGATATAGCCATCTCATCCTTGTCTTTGACCTACTCCCCCATCTGAAGCAGGGGGATTCTCAAGCATGTTGTTACGAGGCGGTCTTAAAACGCGCCTCGTAACCTTTCTTCATTGGCTTGGCTGTGAACCGTAGTTTATGGTATCACCTAATTAATCGATTTTTCCGCCCAGCCTACCCAAAACATTGATATTATGGCAGTTTATCAAGACCGCGAAGCGTTCATTCCCTATCGTCGATCCGACCTGATCGAACTTTGCGTGGAATCCGGTCATTTAGCAGCCGCAGATGTGCCAAAGTTCCGGAATTTCTGCAAAATATTGTCGGCCTATTACCATTTTAATTCGCATCAAAAATTGGAGTTTTTAAAAGATAATTATGCTCCGTTTAACCCGGATGCAGATACCAAATTTATAAATGAATTGACACCAGACCAAAAGGCCAAGATGCCAGCCCAATTGTTGACTGTTTTTGAGAATATACTGACCCAAGCTAATTATATACCATTAACCCAAAAAAAGTTACAATTGGCGTTGCAGGAAAAGTCATTAATTGAGTTAAAAACACAGATTAATTTTGAAGACTTTGACCAAATCGTTTGCTACTACCGAGGCGACAGAAAACAAAAAATAATCGGCAAAAAACTCTGGAAAAATGTAGAAAAGACGATTCAGGTATTTGAGCGGGTAGTATTGTTGCTTAAATTCAAAAATTACAGATATTTTGAGGCGAAAAAAATCCAGATTAAAAAACTTAATTTTAAGCCTGGTAAAATATACATTTACTTTTACAAAAACATCCCCAAATATGACCTAGAGTTTTTATTTCCCAACATTAAGCTCAGCATGACATGGAAAGACCGTCTCCTGTTTGGCATTCCTGCGGTTGGGGCTGGTATTCCGCTCCTACTCAGAGTCATTCCTCAATTGTTTCTGATTGTAGGGGTGATATTATTTGTCTTTTTCGGTCAGTCGATCCTGGTAAAATATATCAACGAAGAGCAAGTCCGTAATATTATGCCCATACTCGTGGCTTTCTTGTCGCTAATTGTTGGCTTGGGCGGGTTTGCGTTCCGGCAATATAACAATTACAAGAATAAGAAAATCAAATTTCAAAAAGAGATAACAGACACTCTGTTTTTCAGAAATTTGGCTAATAACGCTAGGGTTTTTAGCTGTTTAATTGACGATGCAGAAGAGGAAGAATGCAAAGAAATTATCCTAGTATATTATCACCTAATGACGAGCAAAAATCCTCTAAATCCGGAACAATTGGATGACCGAATTGAGGCATGGATGGCAGAAAAATTTGGGACGAAAATTGACTTCGATATCAATGGCCCGCTACGCAATCTGGAAGCAATACGCGGCAAAATTGTCAAAGAAGGAGAAGCGGAAGCTAGTACGCCAGAA
Source organism: Microseira wollei NIES-4236 (assembly GCF_020521235.1). Taxonomy (GTDB): domain Bacteria; phylum Cyanobacteriota; class Cyanobacteriia; order Cyanobacteriales; family Aerosakkonemataceae; genus Microseira; species Microseira wollei. Next base: position 14,064 of record NZ_BLAY01000025.1, read on the forward strand.
ATACCGCTCCTGACTTACGATAACCAGGGATTTTGTCAAGTTCCATCCCTGGACGATGCCAAAACAATCGTAGATTACGTTTGGGACAATGCCTTTCTCTACGCCAAATGATGGCATCTGAGGAAAAGCCAGATGTCAATTTGCCCGGGGGATGAATTACCATAAATTGGGCAGTAAATATGATAATTTTTTTTAACAGAGGTGCGAACGCGAGTGCGTGCCTCCGGCATATCGTGACACCCCACACCCCCATTTGTAATCGCACCGTACACATATGTGAAAGCACTTGCACAAACCCGCCCGTACCTTAGTCCGCAGATTACCATTTACAATGCAGATCCTTCTGCTTGGTCAGAAACAAGTCTATGGGCAAAGTTCAAGAATTCCTGACGTTACTTGAGGAAAGACCAAGATAGCAAGGCTTTGGATTAAGGAATACCATTATGCGGTATCTTGCAGAAGTCCAAAAAATAGGAACGCTTGGCATTAAAACACAACTCAAGCTGCTAGCTTATCAGGAAAGCGAACAGATTTGGAGTCCCGTATCCGATGAAGAGACAATTTTATACGAGACAGCTAATAAGTACAAAGCTGGTGCTTTTGTGCTAGTTGAATTGAACAAAAGCAAACAAGTCCAACAAATTGAAGAAGCAGCACGTCCTTTAGTTGGCATTTTGCAAAGTTATGCCAATTTACCGAAAAAGTTACAGCGCCTAGAAGAAGACATAAAACTGTGGGAGCAGTCTTATTCTGAACAGAAAAAGATGCTGAATCGGCGCAGTTTAGCGCTGCAAAACCGAGAACAACAGTTGAAACAACAAAAAGAAGATTTTAGCCACAAGCTAGACCGACAACGCGAGCAACTTGACAGCGTGTGGGATGACCTCGATCGACTGCGCCAACAGCTAAATCTCGACCGTCAGAAGCTAACAGAAACTTTGCAGCAACTTTGACCTCTCCCCGCCATAAATGGACGGGGATTCTAAACTCTTGCTTCACCGAGGGATAAAAACAATCGGTTAGGCTTTTTAGTGTTGGTGGTGCGTTACACGACCTTAACGCACCCTACATTAGGTAAACTCAACCGATCTATTTCCCACGACTTGCGGCGCACCCGCTACCAAACGCAAATCGTCGCCATAAACAGATAGCCAAGGTTGACCTAAATTTAAACTAGAAAAAGGACTTTCTGCGGGGACTATCAATTTGCTGTTAATCAACCCCAAACGAGATTCAACCTCACCTTTAAACAACAGCAAATCTGTACCCAAACTACTCAAAACCGGGCCGCTAAACGGTATCGGCAACCCAAAACTTGGCTGACTGTAAGTGAGGCTGCAAAGTTGTCGATCTCCTTGGCGGATGGTAACGTTAGACTGCTCTCCCTTCACCCAAATAAACTCAGCCAATTCTTTTGGTAGACCCCAAATTTCTCGACCGCCTGCTACAGAATCGGAATTATCGACATAAATATGGGACACCCAACCACCGATTTTGCCGGAATAGTTCACCACACCAGCAACAACAATTAACTCGTTGTATTCCAGGACAGAACCTAATCCGTAGGAGGATACATAAACCCCGCCTAGAGTTTTTCCAGGCCATACAGAAATAATGTCTAATTCTTTTGGAATAAAAGGACGCGCTCTGTCAATATCGATTAATTGTAAAGTTTGAATCGCGTAGCCTTTGAGCGTCCACGGTGCTTGTGGATATGCCATTGAAATATTCTCCTGTTAACCCTTTTCCCTTTTTAGCGTAAGGTATCGAGCAGATAATCTGCCAAAAGGTGAAACCATTCTGCTAGCTAAACTCATTAATATTGCATATGATGTCTGGTAGATTACCCATAATTAGCAGCCGGGACACGGCACGATTAACGTTATCTGTTTGTCCGAGATATCTATGATGCCGTGTCCCTACGCAACGACTCTGTGAGGTTTTTTTATTATCGGCAATTCAACGTACATCATGTCATTTCAACTAAAGCGATCAAAAAAAAGAGGAGAGGATTGCGATCCCATTCCCCTCCACCCTTGTTATGACTCCTAGCCATTAGCCATTAGCCATTAGCCATTAACTAATGACTATTTCGTTTCAGAGAATTCGGCGTCAATCACATCATCGCCGCCAGAAGCACCAGTCGCACCAGTGCCACCCGTACCAGCATCGCCACCAGGTGCAGCACCTGCGCCAGCTTGTTGATAGATATTGCTACCAATGCTGTACAAGGTTTGTTGCAATTCCGGCATCAAGGTCTTGATCCGTTCGTCGTCATCCTTGGAAATGGCTTCCTTCAAGTCTTTGATCAAACCTTCAGCCTTGGTTTTATCCGCTGCGGGGACTTTATCTCCCAGTTCTTTAAGCTGCTTCTCAGCTTGGTATGCCAGAGAGTCTGCTTGGTTCTTGCGGTCGATCTTTTCGCGACGTTCCTTGTCTGCGGAAGCGTTGCGTTCGGCTTCTTTAACCATGCGCTCAACGTCATCTTTGGGCAGGGTAGAAGCGCCGGTAATGCTGATTGATTGTTCTTTACCAGTCCCTTTGTCTTTGGCGGTAACGTTCAGGATACCGTTGGCGTCGATATCGAAGGTAACTTCAATTTGCGGTACGCCACGGGGTGCGGGAGGAATGCCATCTAAGCGGAAAGTACCCAGACTCTTGTTGTCATTGGACATTTCCCGTTCGCCTTGGAGGATGTGGATTTCCACATTGGTTTGACCATCCACGGCGGTGGAGAACACTTCCGACTTCTTGGTAGGAATCGTGGTGTTGCGTGGGATAATCTTGGTCATAACGCCGCCCAAGGTTTCCACACCCAAAGACAGCGGAGTTACATCCAGCAACAGGATGTCTTTAACTTCACCCGCGAGGACGCCTGCTTGAATCGCAGCACCAACGGCAACTACTTCATCCGGGTTAACGGTTTGGTTGGGTTGTTTGGCTAGAACCCGCGCCACCAATTCTTGCACGGCGGGAATCCGAGTCGAACCACCCACCAACACGACTTCATCGATTTGCTCTTTATTTAGCTTGGCGTCGCGCAGGGCATTTTCTACCGGAATGCGGCAACGATCAATTAAATCCGAGCAAAGTTCTTCAAATTTAGCCCGCGTCAGCTGCACTTCCAGGTGTTTGGGACCTTCCTGAGTTGCGGTGATGAAGGGCAGGTTAATTTCGGCTTGGGTGACGCTAGACAGTTCAATCTTGGCCTTTTCAGCAGCTTCGGTGAGGCGTTGCAGCGCTTGTCTGTCTTTCCGCAGTTCGATGCCTTCGTTTTTCTTGAACTGTTCGGCGAGAAAGTCTACGATTTTCTTGTCGAAGTCGTCACCGCCCAGGTGGGTATCGCCGGAGGTTGCCAGTACTTCAAACACGCCGTCGCCGACTTCTAGAATCGATACGTCAAAAGTACCGCCACCTAAGTCGAATACGAGGATGGTTTCGTTGCTCTTCTTGTCTAAACCGTAAGCGAGAGAAGCTGCGGTGGGTTCGTTGATGATCCGCAAAACTTCAATGCCCGCAATTTTACCAGCGTCTTTGGTGGCTTGACGTTGGGAGTCGTTGAAGTAGGCAGGAACGGTAATAACAGCTTGGGTGACTTGTTCGCCCAGATATTTGCTGGCGTCATCGACCAGCTTCCGCAGCACTTGGGCGGAAATTTCTTCTGGGGCAAACTGCTTACCTTGAGAAGGGCAGTCAAGCTTGACGTTGCCGTTGACGTTGAGGACTTTGTAAGAAACTTCGGTTGCTTCGTGGGTGACTTCGGAGAATTTACGCCCGATAAACCGCTTCACCGAATAGAAGGTGTTTTCCGGGTTCATCACCGATTGACGTTTGGCGATTTGACCGACCAAGCGATCGCCATTTTTGGTAAACGCCACAACCGAAGGCGTGGTGCGAAAACCCTCTGCGTTAGCAATTACTGTGGGTTTGCCACCTTCCATCACTGCCACGCAAGAGTTTGTCGTACCTAAGTCAATTCCAACTACTTTTGCCATAAGAGTATTCTGGTTCTATGTCGCTACAAAAACTTTGGCCCTCTTTTGACCAGATGCTGACCAAGGAATTCTTAGTCTTCCACATCAGCAGCAAGTCTAGCTTCAATACCATTTTGGTAAGCTTACTGATCTATATAGTGAGGGCGGTACGGTATCTGTTGAAGGGGGGTTTCCCGAACCTAACCGAGGACGGTTAGGTTTGTTGGTGGTGTAGCATGTCCAGAGCCTTTTAGGTTCTGCTAATTGCTGCCACTGCAACTACTGTAGGTAAAGTAACGCGGTTGGGGTTGGGGGTGAACCGTATAAGATCGGGGGTGTTTGCCGTCTGGGGTGGAGTGCGATCGCAATTTATATTGCCAACGCATCAGTTGATCGCATTATGATTAATCTGGCAATCTGGCTGATTTAATTGTGGTAGATGGCAAAACTCTACTATCGAGGCATGGCAGAGGAAAACGGTAAACCCAAAGTAGGGCGTAGCGCTCGGTTGTTGGGAGTCTGACCCGGTATTGACATTGATGTCGAGCAAATGTCCAGAGATTGCTTGGATGAACGGGGATATTTGCGACCAGAAGCCGAACCCAATCCTTCAGGCGAGCTTGTAGCTGTAGCCATTAGAAATACTAAAGGAATGTCAACCTCGTTAACAATCGAAAGTTTACCAGCATGCCGCAGACCTGCAACATTTGGAGGTACGGGAAAAGATCCCCTCTGGCAAATTGAAGACAGCAAAATTACTGGATATCTCCAAGCCGTCCAAGACAGTCCCACCCACGTTAGTATTCTGCCAAGAACTACAATGTTGTTAGAGAAATACGAAGCAGCACTGGCAAATACCCAGAATGATTGGCAGAGAGTTTGACTCGGAGAACAGAAATGGCATGGATATTTAGCCTCTCGGCTGAATGTGGCGACCAACAAGCCGCCGCCGCACAATTTTCTCAACATTTTGACAACATTTCCTGGACGATCTCAAACGGTAGTCAGGCTCAATGTAGCGCAGAGATTTTTCAGGATATAGAAGAGAACTGGTGGTGTCGAGTTTGTCCAAGTAACATCAGCAAAGTTGGAGTCGATACACCGGAAACTGCTTATCTGATGACGGAATTAGGTATCTTGCTCTATCAACGTTTACAGTCTGCGCCAACTTTTCGCTATGCCTTGGTCGGTGTTGAAGTAGATGAATTTAGAACCTACAGTGAATTGCTCGAAGAATCTTCTAATTTGGCTGTTCCGGGATTGGTTTTAGCTGAAACTGTTTGGCAAGCAGTGGGATCGCCCCCAGCTTTTCGACGCTTCAGTTCGGCATATGTCTGGAAACCCTATGAAGGTGAGGTTTATAGACCGCTGATGGCATCGTTGGATTTGAAGAATAAGCTGAATGAATTGCTGATTGTACAATGAGTTGAGAAAGTGGTGCGCGCTCCTCATTGTAGGTTGTTTTGACCATAGGAAACCCAAGATTGTATGAGCGTTAATAAAATCATTTATCTAACCCTAGCGATTCTGGGAATTGTATTGCCTTGGTACTAACGCTTGTTGCTAGTTATCTTTTTAGGGCCCAAGACAGGCTAATGGCTAATAGCTAATGGCTAATGATAGAACCGAAAAATATTCCCATAAGCAATTAGCAAGCTGGCGATTAGCTTCTGCTGTGCAACCCACGATAGTTATAACTAGCAACTTGGGTTACTATAATTTCCAGTTTTTTGCCAATGCTGGCTGGCTCGACTTTGTTAACGAGAGTTCAGCCAATCTTGCGGCAAAATCTGTAAGCTTAGACCTATTTATTGCGACTGTAGCAGGCTCTACATGGATGTACCTTGAGTCAAAACGAGTGGGTATAAAGCTGGGATGGTTGTATATATTGATTGGCATCCTCGTTGCATTTGCGTTTGCCTTGCCACTTTTCTTTTTTAGGCGAGAAATAGATCTATAAAAATCAAGCGAATCATCGGATTAGTGCGGTCATCGCGCGTCGCGGTAGGTTGGGTTTCCTATGGTCAACCCAACCTTTTTATACAGTCATTGCAGCTCATTTGTTGAAAATATATTGACAATGTAAATACATTATACCTACACTATGAGGTATGGATGTGTATTTCGTGCTTAATGGTGTCACATTCGTTTGGAACGAGGAGAAGGCTCGGATCAATCCGATCAAACATGAAGGTGTAACATTTCAGCAAGCCGCAGAAGCCTTCTTCGATCCATTTTTAGTGGTTGTTGATGCAAGTCGCAATGACGAAGCACGAGATGCCATTATTGGTTTAGATAGGCGATGGAATCTTTTGTATGTCGTCCATATTGAACGTGAGGATGACATGATTCGCATTATTTCGGCTCGTAAAGCGACGCGCCAGGAACGTGAATACTATGAAAGCTGAATCTTTGAAAAAACGACTAGATCGAAATCGTCCAATGACAACTATAACGATTCGCATTCCTTACGATGTCATTGAGGATCTAAAGCGAGTAGCGCCATTACTGGGATTTTCTGGTTATCAGCCGTTAGTTCGTGCTTATATCGGACAAGGACTCCGAGCCGATCTTGAGCGATTGGAAGGTGATACTGTTTCTGCATTGATTGCTAGCCTCAAACGTCACGGTGTCAGCGATGAAGTGATTAATCAAGCACTCAGCGAAGTACGAGAGTAATAGTTATCTGTATCAGGACTGACGTAAAGAAACCGGGTTTCTATGAAGTCTTTAGCCCCCCAAGGCATTGGGGGTTGGGGGGATCGATACCAATCCTAAATTGCATCTGGATCTTCTCCTAACTCGCGTAACCTTTGAGCTAAGCGATCGGCACGTTGTTGTTCCGAGTCGGCACGTTGTTGTTCCGAGTCGGCACGTTGTTTTTCAGCTGCCTCTGGTAACAATACTAAATTGCCCGCTTGATCGTAAAACCTGAGCCAAATCGCTGTATCATCTTCTACCTGGCCTTCCCAAGTTCCCAACCACAACCCCAATCCCTGACACCACACCCAACCTTGGGGATTCGGGTCAATTGGTTGATAGCCGCGATCGCTATCCCAATGCCACCCTTGTAACGATTCTGACTTGAAGGGATGGAAGACAAAGTAATCCCTGGTCTTAAATACTCGTTCGTATAGCCGTTTCTTTTCCCCCAAATCTGCTGCTTCGGTGGAATCATACAGCAATTCAACTATTACATCCGGGTAGCGTCCTTCTTCTTCCCAGACAACCCAACCGAGTCGATTGGGGTTATGTTCAACATCAAGCACGACAAAAAAATCGGGGCCGCGAAAATCTCGATTGCGGACTTGTTTGATGCTGTAATAAATAAACATATTCCCGCCAACAAAAAAGTCGTTGCGGTCTGCCCAATGGTGTTTGAGGGAACGAATCAACAGATTCATCTCGATGCGGTGGCGATTGCTTTCCAAAGGCTCTCCATCGTCAAAAACTAAATCGGTTGGTGGCATAGGAGGCTGCCATTCTAAGTCAGCCTCAACAACAGACGAAGTATCAATGGGTGGTGTGGTGATTTCCTGTGGCATCGCATCTCAATTGAGCGGTGATATATTTTATTATAGCGCCCAAGTTGCTAGATTATGCATTTTAAAATAGCTAATTGCTCATGGCTAATTGTTGATAGAAATATCTTCTGGTTTTACCAGCGATTAAAGTTGCGATCGCTTAAGTAACCCCAGCACAATCTGGGCATTAAATAACGCATAAGTCCGGCGATTGTAAGTTCGGGACGGATTAGTTAGACACTTATGGAACAACAATCAAGGAGAAGAATGCTGTGGTCAAAGTCATTACGATCAACATTCTGTTTGAAATGGAAACATGGGCGCAGCGACGGGAACTCTTGGTGGAGGGTTTGGCAGCTCAACAGGCAGATTTAATCGGACTACAGGAAGTCAAGCTTCCAGAAGACAATAGCGCTTGGTTGGCTCAGCAGCTGAATATGCCTTACGTGCAGCTAGTACCTTACAAAGTAGGAGATTATGGAGCGGCAATTCTCAGCCGTTATCGCTTCACAGAACAAGATACTCTTGACTTGGAAAGTCAGGGACGGGTAGCGCAATACGTGCAGGTTGAAGTGGAGGGTCAGCCATTAGTATTTTGTAACGGGCATTATTACTGGTATCCAGGTGCCAATCCCGAACGGGTAAAGCAAGTGCAGTTGCTCCTAGACTGGTTGGGTAAGTTACCACCTGATATGCCAATAGTGGCTGTAGGGGATTTTAACGGAATGCCCGAAACACCTGCGATCGCGCTGATGCAGGAACGATTTACCTCAGCTTACGCCGCCTACCACGGTCGCGAACCAGATTATACCTGTCCCACACCCTTAAAAAAAGCGCCAGTTAGTCAAATACCTAGTCAATTCCTGGGTTCACCGCACATGGCGACCTTGGCGCGGTACCTTGGACTACATATTTATCAACCAGCACTTGCGGGTGCGCTATTGCCAACTCATTCTCACCTCCCCCGCTGCCAATGACCCCTTTCTGTATCCCTCCGACCATTTTGGCATTGCTGCTGAACTTGAAATATTCAGACAATCATCTTCAGCTTTCGATCTGACTCTAAAATTGCTTTGAGGCGCTGATTAACTCCAAAAGATAGGCAGGAGACATCTGCCTCCTGCCTCCTGCCTCCTTAACGGGATTCTCGCCTTCTTGTTAAGTTGAGAATCCTTTCGCTAGCTGTTCGCACGATCCGATTAATTTTTGTTTTTTGATTGTCGGAAAGACTTTCAATTGTATCCAAACTATCCAAGATATTATTTCCAGAGCGTCGCGCTTGTCGATATTGGGTTTGTTGCTCGGATGTCAGCAGTTTTTCAATCTCAGCTTCGGCTTCGGATTGTATCTGTTCAACCTGCAATCTTTGCTGCTGAAGTGGAGTGGAAGGTTGCGGACGACGCTGGGGTGGAGGAACGGGAATCGGAATGTCTTGAGCTAAACTAAAGGAAGAAGTTGCAGCCAAAGCGATCGCAACTAAGGAAATAATATTTAGTTTCACCATTTTCTTAACCCACAAATCTAGTTAAGCCTATTTAATAATAAGTTTAGGCATAACCTCAAATCACAAGTTAAACCAAATCCGCCGATTTTCTAGCTTCCCTGTCGCTTGTGTAAAGCGATTCGCGCTGCGGGCGTTCCGCTGCGCCGAATCCCGCCTAAAATAAAGAAAGCTAAACTGTTTCGACGTTGCTATGGTAACCCTATCTCCCACCCTCCAAACCAGACTAATGACTCCGCTTAGGATTGGCGGTTTTGCAGTCAAAAGCCGGGTGCTACAATCTCCCCTATCTGGGGTGACGGATTTGGTATTCCGTCGTCTGGTGCGCCGCTACGCACCCGACTCGATGATGTATACCGAAATGGTCAACGCGACCGGGTTGCACTATGTCAAACAGTTGCCCAAAATTATGGAGGTGGACCCGAACGAACGACCGATTAGTATCCAGCTATTCGACTGTCGCCCCGATTTTCTCGCAGAAGCAGCGGTAAAAGCGGTAGAAGAAGGTGCGGATACGGTTGATATTAATATGGGTTGCCCCGTGAATAAAATTACTAAAAACGGCGGCGGTTCTTCCTTATTGCGTCAACCAGAAGTCGCCCAAGCAATTGTACGAGAAGTCACGAAAGCTGTAAATGTGCCGGTAACGGTTAAAACTCGCATCGGTTGGTCGGATAAGGAAATTAATATCCTAGAATTTGCTAAGCGAATGGAAGATGCAGGCGCGCAAATGATTACCGTCCACGGTCGTACCCGCGCCCAAGGTTATAATGGCTCTGCGAAATGGGAATGGATTCGCCGCGTTAAGGAAATTCTTTCCATTCCAGTTATCGCTAATGGGGATATTTTTTCGGTTGAGGCTGCTGTAAAATGCTTAGAAGAAACAGGCGCTGATGGGGTAATGTGTTCGCGCGGAACTCTGGGTTATCCCTTCTTAGTAGGCGAAATTGACTACTTTTTGAAGACAGGAATCCAAAAACAACCACCCACGCCAGTACAGAGGTTGGAATGCGCGAAAGAACACTTGCAAGCTTTGTACGAATATAAGGGAGAACGGGGTATCCGTCAGGCGCGCAAGCACATGACTTGGTATGCCAAAGGTTTTATCGGTGCGGCAGATTTGCGGGGAAAACTCAGCGTTATCGAAACTTTAGAACAAGGGGTAGAGGTAATTGATAATGCGATTGCTCACCTTCTCTCTATTGACTATACCAGTTACAACTGGCAGGAAGATGAATCTGTCAACTCCCAAATGGTAGAAGTTTGAATCAACTACCCGCACCTACTAACTAAGGCAAGTTGCTAGTTAACGGCGTTGCTAATTGCTAATTGCTAATTGCTAATTGCTAATCTTGGATTTTTACTGATTGATATGATGTCAGGCTTTTCACCTATAATTAAAACTCAGAGCGTCAGAGTGTCCCCGCGGAGCGAGCGTCAGTCCTAATTATGGGTAATCAAACGGACATGATATGAACCATTAGCCATTAGCCATTAGCCGCTCTTCGAGAGATAACTAGCAACTTGAGTTAACTAGGGAATAGAGTATTAAGTTTCCAGCTTCTTTTTGGACAAGTCTTTTCTAAACAACCACAGATAAAAGCTCAGTAGCAGCACCAAGGTCACCGAACTAATTAGGGTGCCTATCCGTTCTACAACTGTACCTCTATACCAAATCCTGATGTCATAAGTTCCTGGTGATAATTTTAACTGCATACGCCCATCTTCAGCAGCCCGCAGCAGTGTCTCTTGACTCTGGTTGGTTGGAGGAGGGGTAATTTGAATTCCCCAACCTGGATAATACAACGTTCCGATGTTCACCAATACTGGTGTAACAGCATCGATCTTCAGCTGGCGTTGACCAGGATGCCAGTCTTTAATCGAAAATTTACCTTTTCCCTCTGGGAACTCAACCTGTTGATAGCGCCTTGGTGGTATTCTGGGAGCGAATTTCCGAGGAGGAAGCCAATTCTTCGTTTGTAATGCACTCGGTAAGTAATCCATTACATCAGCTTGGAAAAACTGCAAGTCACGGTCAAGGTAGAGAAAAATTCTCTGACCTAACTCGAAGTAGTGGTAATCTCCCAATTTGCTATTTTTAATCTGCTGTAAAACTTCAGCCGGAATTGCTGCTCTGTTGGTGACCAGATAGTCGATTGCTTTTAGATTTGTATTCTTAAAGTCAATCAGATAAAGATTGGCACTTTTGTATGTCAGGTACAAAACCGCGACGCAAATAACAATTAGACCAAATTGCTTCCTAGCTATTGAGAACTTCTCTCTGACAAATTCAATGGTGTAGGTAAAAATATATGGTGTCAGACAAGACGTAAGCATTAAGAATCTCCAGGGAAACTGGATTTTCTTAAACATGGAGATATTTTCATAGATAAATAGGGACGCATCTGTCATCATAAAAATGGCAAATGCCACCATTATTATTTGTTGAGTTGCCAAAATGTGCTTGGGTTCTTTTGAACGCCAATATCTTGTAAATAAGACAGCAATAATCAGAATTGCTAAATTTAGAAAAAATGTTCTTGAAAGACTCTTTTCCCAGTCTAGTTGCACCAGGCTGAACCGAAAATTTAAGATGCCATTTATAAAGAACTTATCACTAATTATCAGATGGGTATCAAAAAGAACGGGCAAAACAAAAAAAGCATCCAGAGCTATGGCTAAACACAGCGGCGAAAACAAAGAGGTCAAAGCTCGTTGCCACTTAATTTGACCCAAGGCGATTAGAATGCTGACAGATAGCACATAAGATGATACGAAAATCAGCGAGGAAGGAAGATGGGATAAAAATAAAGCAGCAAACCCTAACGTTAGCAGTAATAATTGTCTGTTATTGAAATTTATTATACCTAGATAAATGCCGATAGTTAGCCAAGGTATTAAAGCTATGGCAACAGTTTCAGGAAAAGCCCCGCGTTTGAATATATCAATTATTAAATAAGGGTTTAATATCCCTAAAATTATTGATATATAACTGGATAAAGAGTTTTTGCCAAAGAGCAGTCTAGATAATTTTATGACTCCAATAGCATTTAAAATTAAGACAATAACGATAGCACCTTTAATTTGTTGGCTTGGTGATAGGTGCAAAATGGCAAAGGGAAGACTGAGCAATCTGAAGAGCGGTGGATAAAACACAAATGTTGGCGTTCCTAGTCCACCAAATGCTTCTTCAAACCATTTGGGATAAATCCATCCATCAAGGATTTGCTGATTCCAGTAATACCCCCAGGTCAGATGCCAAAATCCATCGTGATTCGATATGACGTTATAGTTAAGAACTGCGCTCGCCAATCCTACAGTAATGATACCTCCGACCGCGATATCTAAATATCGAGTCAAGTTGAATCTAGCATTTATAATCATATTTTTATATTCCTATAAACCAGAACAAGGCTTTGCTGTATAGCTTTCCCGTATCTATTGGTTGACAAATTACACCCTGAGTATTTTCTGGCAAGTAGTCAAATTCTATTTTTCCGGGGTAAAGTGCGCGGTTAACTAAGTACACAGATTTTTGCTTCTCTAGAACCCGCTCCAAGATCCCACCCGGTTTCACCTCTGGATTTGTCCCAAAATCCCGCAACGCAGGAGGACTTTATATTTATAACACACGAGTAGCGATCGCGTCACTGTATTTTAGGACTTACGCAAATCAACCCGGTTTTTACGAAAAATTCCCATCTACGAAAAAACCGGGTTTCTGCCCCCGCGTGCGTCCGTCCTGTATTTGTTAACAATGCCATGCCCAGAAAAGCCAGTTCCGTTTTTACTCCTTCGAGCTGACTGTCAAATTTAATAAAGTTTGACATTAAAAGTTAAAAGTTATTCATGATACAGTTAACTTAGAGAGATAAAAATTTACTTGACAAAAAAAATACAAATGAGTAACGCTGACATATCTAAGAATCCAGGGACGACTTTAGACTATGGCGGGTTGTTGCATCGGATCGTCAATCGCATCCGCCAATCCCTAGAGTTAAAGGAAATTTTATCGGCAACGGTGGCAGAAACCCGCTCATTCTTACAGACAGACCGAGTCAAAGTTTATCGCTTTCATCCGGATGGTAGCGGGCAAGTAATTGCCGAGTCTGTTTATCAGAATCGCCTACCGAGTTTGTTGGATTTGAACTTTCCCGCAGGCGATATTCCCCCTGGTTCACGGGAAATGTTGATTAAAGCGGGACAGCGCTCGATTGTGGATGTAGCAGCGCAGCAAATCACCCTCAGCCGCCTGGAAGATCCAATTACGACGGGAGACTTGACAATTGGAGAAGTTTATCGCCAACCGATTGCTGATATCCTCAAGCGTCCGGTAGACCCCTGCCATGTAGAATATTTAACCGCAATGGGGGTGCAGTCTTCTTTGGTGGTGCCAATTCTCTACCAAAACAATCTTTGGGGTTTGCTGGCATCCCACCATTCTCAACCGCAAGCTTTTTCAGAGGAAGCACTGGCAGTGGTTCAATTGGTTGCAGATCAATTATCGATCGCGATCGCCCAATCCGAACTGCTCGCTCAAACCCGCGAACAAGTGCGTCGGGAAGCGATGATTAATCAAATTTCCAGTCTGCTGCACTCGCCGCGCAACATGGAAGAAATCCTGCAACTCGGACTGGAAAGAATTGTCAGAGCGGTTCAAGGTTCCGGTGGCAGATTATACCTGATGCCAAGGGAAAGCACTGCACCCGTCCTCTATACCTGCGGCGCTCAAACTGCCACTATCTTAAACGGCGACCAACCCAGCTTGCTGGAAGAAACTCCTTTCTGGCAACAATTGATGGCAGGGAAAAATCAACCGGGTCAAACAGGGAATCACAAGGGTCTGCAAGTTATTACCGACCTCTACCAAGAAGAAGAACTTAAATCTGTTACTTGGATTTTCGGACGCACCCGCATTCGGGGATTGCTCGTCATGCCTCTCCAGTACAGTCAAGAATCTATCGGTTGCCTAACTATTTTCCGCGATGCAATTGATACCGAAATTAACTGGGGGGGTTATTGGGAGAAGGATGAACGGCAACAGCTACCCCGCAAATCTTTCCAACTCTGGCGAGAGCAAAGAAAGAACCAACCCCCGAAATGGACTCGCGAAGACATCGATTTAGTTCAGTCCCTGGGAATTCACCTAGCAATGGCGATGATGCAAAATCGCCTTTACCAAGCACAAAAGCACAACTTGGAACTCAATGCCGCTCGCGCTGCGGCAGAAGAAGCGAGCCGACTGAAATCAAATTTTATCGCCACGACCAGCCACGAATTGCGGACGCCCCTGACTGCTGTGCTAAACTTTCTGCAACTGCTAAAGGAAGGTTACTACGATAACGAGGAGCAGTTAAAAAAATACATTCAACTTGCCCATCAATCGGCTAACAATTTAGTCAATATCATCAACGATGTCTTAGACATTGCCAAAATAGAAGCAGGTCGCATGACGGTTGATTTAGAACCAGTCAGTCTGATGCCGTTGTTGGAAGAGCAGCGAAACCTATTCGGTTTGGAAAGCCAGCGTCGGGGAATTAAACTGGTTATTGAGTGTGAATGCGACCGCGTCTTAGCTGACAAAGATAAACTCAGACAGGTTCTCATCAACCTACTTTCTAACGCCTTTAAGTTTACCCAAACAGGTGAAGTTCGAGTCAGCTCGCTCAAACGAGCAAGGGAAGCGATAGTTGAAATTTCAGTAACCGATACCGGCATCGGCATTACTACCAGCGAACCAGAATCTTTATTTGAGCCTTTTGTTCAAGAAGATAGCTCAATCAAACGACATTACGGCGGCACAGGTCTGGGTCTAGCTATTTGTAAACGCTTAGTTGAACTGATGGGAGGTCAGATTTATCTCAAAAGTCCTGGCAAAAACGAGGGAACGACGGTAACATTCACGCTACCTGATGTGGAAGGCGAACTAACTGCCTAAAAAGAGGTGGAATTTGAACATTCTGCTGGTGGAAGACGATATTATCCTAGCCGAGTCTACAGCTTGCTTGATTCAACGGATTGGCGGTCATCAAGTCTATATTACAGATGAGCCAACTGAAGTTTTTCGGTATTGCCAATCTGGAACAATAGACGTAGTGATGATGGATGTTAATTTGCCAGGAGCCGCGTGGCAAGGTGAATTTGTTAGCGGAACAGAGCTATCGCAATTGCTTAAAAATCAACCGGAAACAGCAGATATTCCGATTGTTTTAGTCACAGCCTACGCCCTGGCAAACGAACAGCAAAAACTCCTGGAAATATCCAAAGCAGATGGATTATATGCCAAGCCGATTACTGACTTTAAAGCCTTTTTAGCAATGTTGGTTAAGTTGGGTACTAAGAGCTAATTGCTAATTGCTAATTGCTAATTGCTAATTGGTAATTGCTAATTGCTAATATAGCATTTTTCCCGCTCGCTCCATTAGCCGAGCTTTTGAGATAACTAGCACCTTAAGTTAATTATTATTATTTATTCACTGGGTGCAATCTTCTCTACTTCCCACGGTCGTTCGCAGAGAAGACTGGCAGATCTATCAATTAACAATTAGCAATTAACAATTAGCAATTAGCAATTATAGAATCCCGATAACTCATGGGAAACCGGGATTCAGTAGCCATTCTTTACTTCTCGGTCAAAGAGTAAACGCCATCCCAATCATCGGGTGGGGGATTTTTGAGATACTGCTGACAGCGTTCTAGATACAAAGATGCGGCTTTGTCTTGAGCAATATCTTCCAGAATCGTGCCAAACTCGCCCATCGCGCGGGTAAACTTGCGATTCAGGTAATACTCGCGTCCTCGATGGTAAAGTTCAATAATCTGTTGCTTCTTTTCCTCCAAAGGTTCGGATTGCAACCCCACGAGTTCGTAGATTTTCACGGGTTGGGTTTTGCCTTTGACGCGAATTTGGTCGAGTTCTCTGTACCAAATTCTCTCCGCGCAGGGGTGGAAAGTACTTTCGCTAATTACAATATCGCAGCCGTATTGTTTGCTAGCACCTTCCAAGCGAGATCCAAGGTTAACGCCGTCGCCAATCGCGGTGAATTCCATGCGTTTGCTGGAGCCAATATTACCGCTGATCACGATATCGGAGTTAATGCCAATACCGATCTTTAT
This sequence comes from Microseira wollei NIES-4236, assembly GCF_020521235.1. Taxonomy (GTDB): domain Bacteria; phylum Cyanobacteriota; class Cyanobacteriia; order Cyanobacteriales; family Aerosakkonemataceae; genus Microseira; species Microseira wollei. The sequence goes on from NZ_BLAY01000025.1 coordinate 30,179, forward strand.
TTCTTGCTTTTTGGCTTCTCGACGGCGCTGGTTAAATTCTGCCAGTCGATGGCGCATTTCGATGGCAGTTTGTACCGCGCACCAGGCATGATCTTCCAAGGGTAATGGCGAACCAAACACTGCCATGATGGCGTCGCCGATGTATTTATCGAGAGTCCCTTTGTGCTTGAATACAGCATCGACCATCGATTCAAAATATTCGTTGAGCATTTGCACCACTTCTTCGGCTTGCATACTTTCGGTTAAGGTGGTGTAGCTGCGAATATCTGAGAATAAAACCGTTACTTCTTTGCGATCGCCTCCCAGTTTAGCATCGCCGCTAGAGAGCAACTGTTCTGCCAATTCCTGGGTCATGTAGCGGTACATCGTACTCTTGAGGCGTTTTTCGTCGCTGATGTCATCCATCACCACCAAGGCGCCACTCACCTTACAGGGGTCGGTGACATCCGCCATCGTGTTGATCGACAAGTTAATGCTATGTTCTTCCACTCCGGTAGAAATTAAAGTGCGATCTGGGTAATACTGCTGGCGTGCTCTTTCTTCCTCTGCTGCTAAAGCGCTGCCGAACCATTTGTCAAAGTCACCTTCTTTGATTTTGATGATTTCCCGCACCGACTTACCTTCGATGCGATCGCATTCGGCAATTCCCAGCAATTTTTTGGCACTTTCGTTGGCGGCGATTATATTGCCAGCTTTATCGGTGGAAATTACCCCATTAGTCAAGCTGCGAAGAATATCGCGCTGCATTTGTTCTTGTTGCTTGACTCTTTCAAACAACTTGGCATTTTGCAGCGCTACCCCTGCTTGAATATTAAAAGCTTCCATGAAAGCTTCATCGGTTTGATTAAAACTCGCCCGCCAACATTCTGGTGCATTAGGCCAATCATTCGGGTCATAATTCGGATGGTCGCCTTGCTTTTTCTTATTCACCAATTGCGTCACGCCTATTAACGTACCATCTGAATTAAAAACCGGCATACAAAGCAAGCTGCAAGTGCGATATCCCGTCGATTTATCGAATTTTTTAGAATTAGCCGAATCTGGATGAAGGTACAGGTCAAATCCAATATTGAGCGTCTGACTTGTTTGGGCGACTTTGCCTGCAAAACCGACGCCGACGGGAACGCGCATTTCTTTTAACGAGCCATCTGCTTGGGGAATTTTCGTCCACAAATCGTTGCGTTCTTCATCTAACAACCACAGCGTACTGCGGTCTGCATTCATCAGTTTTTTGGCTTCATCCATCACCCGTTTGAGGGTTTCTTCTAAGTCCAAACCGCACTTACTGAGCGACTCGGTTGCATTAATTAGTGCGTCTGCTGCTCGTTGCCTTTGCGTCGCCATGTAAAAGGCGCGGGAACTTTCTAAAATCAGGCGAATCGAAGGAGCAAATTCTTCAAAAACTCTTTGGTCTTCTTCGGTAAAACCTGCCAGGTCGATCCTTTCTGCTAAGGGCGATGCCGGATCGTCGTTGGGGAATTTTAACTTATTGAGTAATTGAACGACTGCGACTAAATCTCCCTCTTGGTTTAACAACGGCAACACCAGCATCGTGTAGGTGCGGTAGCCGGTTTCTTGGTCTTTTTTCTGAGCAAAAGTCGAGCGCGGGTCATCGTAGAAATCGTAGGGAATATTGACGACTTTTTTGTAAGTTGCTACCTCCCCTGCAATGCCTTTGTCTGCGGGAATTCTCAGTTCTAACGGTTGACCGTCTTCCCCTTCTGCTACAATTGACCAAAGTTGATTTTTTTCTTCATCCAATATGAAGATTGTCGAGCGGTCTGCACCTAGTAATTCCCTTGTTTTTAGGGTAATGGCGCTTAACATTTCGTGGAGGATGTTATCAAACCCTGATGGTCCTAGCAGCATCGACAGGGTTTGATTGACCACCTGGAGCCTTTGTTCAACGTCGGTGACTACCCTTTTGAAACTATCTTGGGTTAAGGGAGCCAGAAACGCGGAGAACGTCCCTTTCGGCGTTGTTACTAATGCTCCGCCTGCGTTAGAACTTTGATGCAGGAGGCGATCTTTGGTTTCTTTTGGGGTATCATCAATTACCGTGGCAGTCGTTGCTACAGTGGTTCGATGCGAGGATGAAGCAGTCATAGCTGTTGCCGTTACACAATAATTTTGGCTATTTGGAAAAAGACAAAAAGTTTAATTTACCGATTGAGCGAACTCGGTGGGCAAATTCATGACGACTCCTGTGCTTACTCTGTTAGTTATGGTTGAGCATGGGAAAAATGCTGTAGCAGAAACTACGAAATGCCTTAATTTAATATTCTGGCATTTTAAGCTGAAAGTTATGTAATTATGCCTACCAATTTTTAAAGTTGTCCGCAGTAGGCGATCGCAAAAGGTTGGAAAAAACACTTTAAAACTCCATTAGGGTAAAATTATTAACTATTGTTTAAATTTTTACCATTGGTTGCTTCAGTTTGAAAGGGTTGACGCCGGGAAGCTGCTTGTGTCAAAAGCGACTGGGCCCAGGCGATCGCTTCGGCGGCATACTGTCCCCCAGCGAGTTGTGCCAATTCCTGACGGCGTGTCAGAATATCCTCTAAGGCAGACACGCGGACAACGGTGCGAACCGATGGGTCAGGGATTGGTTGTTCGGTGTCAGTTGCAACTAACTCGGTGGCGATCGCTTGTTTATCGACGCGGAAATGACAGTCAGCCATAGCAGCAATCAATGGTTGGTGAGTGACGCATAGAACTTGATGGTGGTAACTGAGTTGGTGGAGTTTTTCAGCGATGGCGGCGGCGACTCGACCGGAAACCCCGACATCGATCTCATCAAAGATTAGCGTTCCCACCTCGTCTACGTGAGAGAAACACGACTTAATCGCGAGTAAAAATCTACTCATTTCACCCCCCGATGCGGTTTCCGTTAATGGTTTTAACGGTTCACCTGGATTGGGGGTAAATAAAAATGTTATGCGATCCCCACCAGAAGCACTAGGTGCGATGGGAGCAATATCGACTTTAAACTGAACTTTTTCCATCGCCAAAGGCTTGAGAGCTTCCACCAAACGAGCTTCTAATTGAGCCGCAGCAGCTTTTCTTAACTGCGTTAACTTTTCGCAAACTTGTAACAAAACTTGATGTCGTTCAGTGTAAATCTGCTCTAGAACTTCGATCGACTGCTCGTTATCTTGGAGTTCTGCCAATTCCGCTTGGATGCGCTGAATGTAGGCGATCGCATCCGATAGAGTCGGGCCATATTTACGACAAATCTGCTTTAATTCCTGGACGCGCTGCTCTACGGTTTCCAAGCGCTCTTGATCTGCCTCTAAACTCTCTCCGTAAGCGTTTATCTGCCGTCCTGCTTCCTCTATCTGAGCCAAAGCCGTACTTACCATATCCAGGAGCGGTTGCAGGCTAGCGTCGTAGGCTACCATGTCGCTTAAGAGCGCTTCCCCATGACCTAAAAGGTCGGCGGCGGCGTCGGCGTCCCCATCGTTTTGATAAAGCGTCTGATAAACTTTATAGCTTTGCTGTTGCAGTTCCACCACGTGGGAGAGGCGAGAGCGTTCTTGTTGAAGCATCTCTAACTCATCGGGATCGGTCAAACAGGCCCCGCTCAGTTCCCGCACTTGAAATTCGAGTAAATCGATTTGTTGCAGCCGCTGGCGTTCCCCGATGCGCCGCTGTTCCAGGGTAGAAAGCGCCTGTTGACAAGCTTGATAAGCCGCGAATACTTGCCGCCGCTGTAAGAGCAACTCCTCCCCGCCAAAGTTGTCGAGCCAGTCGCGCTGAGTTGCAGGCTGTCCCAACAAGACAGATTGACCTTGGGCGGTAATTTCCACCAAGCGATCTCGCAGCCGTTCCACGATTTGTCTGGTCACCAAAACCCCATTGATCCGCGAGCGACTGCGGAGCGTGCCTTGACGCACCGCCAATTCCCGACAACAGACTAATTCACTTTCATCAATTAAGTCAATTTCACAGCAAGCCAGCCAAGCCGCCAATTCCGGTGAAAGCCGAAAAGTTGCTTCCACTACAGCCCGTGGGGAACCCGCGCGAATCAATCTACTGCTAACTTTGCCTCCCAAAGCAGCATCGATCGCATCGAGAATAATAGACTTGCCCGCGCCCGTTTCGCCAGTTAAAACATTTAGACCCAATCCAAATGTCAACTCTAGGTGGTCGATCAGGGCAAAGTTTTCGATCCGCAGTCCGAGTAACATGGAGTCAAATTCGCCTTGAGGAAAGATGCATTACCCTGCGATCCCAGTCGCAACTGGTAAGGGTTACAAATCATAGCCCATCAACGGGCTTCCCTGGCGCCGGTCAAGGGGGGCTACCACCCTAAGTTTAGTGTGTGTTTACCCGTTCGCCACCTACTCAAGCCAGAATGCGCTCTGTTACGGTGCAGTCGTTCAATTCATCATTGTTACAATTATTAACATAGTCACCCCGACTCAGTTTTACCGTCAGCAACCCGCTCTCCCATAGGCGGGGCATCATGGCTCAAATCTTTGGGTAAGGGAAGGTGCTGACCAGCCATAGTCCCATTAACGGGGAAACGAAGTTATCGGTAAGCGTTTAAATTCCTATCAGGGGATGCTGCCGCCAGTTCCCTGACGGCAGTCGCTCATGGGGGTTTCCCCCTCTGGCGGCGCTGCCTCCTCTAGAACCTGATAGTTAAACAGTTTTACTCGGGGCAAGACAGTGCTATCAGGATAGTACCGACCGATAACCTTGGCGAAAGCGTTGCGGAACGCGCTAGGGTTCGGCTAACTTCACCCCAGAAATGGGTGTTTTGGGGACAACCATCCCCACAGAGGGGCAACCATACCCCTCTAACCCGAAAGGGGCGGCATTTAAAAATGCCCTGTCACGTTCATCCACCACTTAAAAGATGGTGGTTTCCACGTTAGAGTGAGGTTTTACCATGTATGTAAAAACGCCTGATTCGATCAACGCTGCAACCTCAGTCGCCGTGGAGGATGCAGCAGTTTATGCACCGAAGATAGCGGTGAGTGAAGACTCCGCGCCGGAACTGGCGCGCTCTGAAGCGGGCGAGTTTGTCGCTTACGCAAAAGAAGCGATCGCCCAATATTACCGCAACCGTCCGCTACAGGTATGGGGTAGATTTTTAGCCATATTGTTGCCATTTGTCAAATTTGGCATCAGCCTTTGGAGCGATCGCCGTCGGGGTCGCTTGGCAAAAAATGAGCAGCGACGCGCGGTACAATTGCGCGAACTCCTAACTAACCTGGGACCTGCGTACATCAAGGTAGGACAAGCGCTTTCCACGCGCCCGGACTTGGTACCGCCCTTGTATTTAGAAGAGTTAACGCGCCTGCAAGACGCCCTACCGCCGTTTCCCAACGAAGTCGCCTACCAGTTTATTGAAGAAGAACTAGGCGCAACACCGGATGAAATCTACGCCGAACTATCACCCGAACCTTTAGCCGCCGCTTCTTTGGGACAAGTTTACAAAGGCTTGCTCAAAACCGGCGAAACCGTAGCTGTAAAAGTACAACGCCCCGATTTAGCGCAAAAAATTACTCTAGATTTGTATATTGCCCGTCGGTTAGCAGCCTGGGCCCAAAAAACGTTTAAAGGGCGGTTAAAAAGCGACCTGGTTGCCATTCTGGATGAATTTGGCAGCCGCATCTTTGAAGAGATGGACTACATCCACGAAGGCAAGAACGCAGAGCGGTTTGAGCTACTCTACGGCTCGCTCAAGGATATCTACGTTCCCAAAATTTACTGGCAATACACCAGGCGGCGCGTCTTGACAATGGAGTGGGTCACCGGGACTAAATTAACCAACCCAGAGGCGATAGAGGCGCAAGGAATCGACGCCCGCTATCTGATTGAAGTGGGGGTGCAGTGTTCGTTACGCCAGTTGCTGGAACACGGCTTTTTCCACGCCGATCCCCATCCAGGTAACCTGCTAGCCAGTCCGGATGGCAAATTAGTGTATCTCGACTTTGGCATGATGAGCGAAGTCAAGCCTTATCAGCGGTATGGCTTGATCGAAGCCGTCGTCCACCTAGTCAACCGGGATTTTGAAGGATTGGCGAAAGATTACGTCAAGCTGGAGTTTTTGACCCCCGATGTTGACCTGACGCCGATTATCCCAGCATTTGCCGCCGTATTTAACGATGCCCTGGGCGCGAGCGTCGCCGAATTGAACTTTAAGAGCATTACGGATCAGCTATCGGCTTTGATGTACGAATATCCCTTCCGAGTGCCTGCCTACTACGCTTTAATTATTCGCTCCTTGGTGACGTTAGAGGGAATTGCAATTCATGTCGATCCGGAATTTAAAGTCCTCAGCAAAGCTTATCCTTATATTTCCAAGCGCTTGTTGACCGATCCCGCGCCCCAATTGCGAGCATCTTTGCAGGATCTGCTGTTTAAAGAAGGGCAGTTCCGCTGGAATCGCTTGGAAAACTTGTTGCGGAATGCCCGTAACTCTCAAGACTACGATTTGAATAAAGTGCTGGATCAGGCGAGCGAGTTTCTGTTTTCCGAACGGGGAGACTTTATTCGCCAGCGCCTGGTAAATGAAATTGTCAACAGCGTAGACTCCCTAACGCGCAATGCTTTCGAGAACCTGAAGTATCGGTTTAGCGAACGGCTGGGTTTAGCCACAGTCAACGAAGCACCTGTAGCAACCGACACGCCGCCTACTTGGGAGCATATCAAGCGCATATGGGAAATTTTGCAAGAAACTCCCGGCTTTGACCCTATGACAGTGTTACCTTTGATACCAAAATTGTTGGTGAAGCCGGAAACGCAACAATTTGGTCAGCAAGTGGCTAGTGGGTTAGCACAACGAGCGATCGCGCGCTTGATCCGCGAACTGCTGCTAGAAGAAGATCCTGACGCGGCCAACTCATCCCCCAGATTAGCGTTACCAGGCACAAGGTGAGCGGGTGAGCAGGTGAGCAGGGGAGATGGGGAGATGGGGAGATGGGGAGATGGGGAGATGGGGAGATGGGGAGCTCCAGGGGAATATAGATTCAAATTTCTCTGTGTGCCTGGAGCACCTGGGCCCACCTGCACGTCTGCCCACCTGCACCTGGGCCCATCTGCACCTGGGCCCTATTCTTCCTTATGGTCCTGATCGCGCTGCTCTAGTAAGCGTTGAATTTCTTCCCGACGGGCTTCGAGTTCTAGAGTTTTGCGGGCTAGCTCCTGCTTTTCCAGGGTAACCGATTGTAGCCCTTGTTCAATCCGTTCCTTTTCCTGGGCTAAAAACGCCGGGGTGACTCCACTGCTAAGGTAGTCGCTCACCAGGGAGACTACCCATTTTGTAGCATCTTTAACGCTCAAAACCTGCTGCGTTGGAGAAAGATCCACCAACACCAACATGCCATCATTCCAATCACCTGCCTCTGACGACGGAATTACAGGGGTTTCAGCTATGACGACCCAAGCAGTTTCAAAGTCTTGGCGAGCCAGTAATCGTAGCTGCGGTTCACCGGAAGGTTCCTGCTTTTGTACTTGGGCCAAATGTAGCATTGGTTTATTTGTTACTATCTGACATCAATTGATAATATCCTTGTCGGTTCAAGGCAGATCGGTAAAATAGGCAGAATTTGAGTTGCTCCCACCGCGCGATGCGAGTACCGAGAAGCTGGGATCTGAGCAACGACGGCGTGCAATAGCCATACGCCACGCCCCAACTCCCGCAGCAAGTCGAGCCTACCAATGCCAACCTACCGATGCAAACATATAATTCCCCCAAATGGCTAGACCGCAAACATATCGAGGGATTTTTTGGGCTAGCCCTGGACAATTTTATTCAAATTATGCCGAGGGTGAATCTGTCACAAGAGGTTCGATGGCTTTCCGGCGACAGTTTACAGACCGATCCTACCGAGCGCTGCCTTGAGTTTAATCATCAGTAACTTTTATTACAACAGTTTACTGGCTTACCAACAAAGACAACGGGAACAGCGCTTAGGATATCACTGCTTGACCCTCTGGGATCAACATAGTCAGTTTAAATGGTTGTATTTTTTGGCTAATGCTGCTGCTGCGGCTGGCAGCGATGAAGATATTTACTATAAAACAATATTTTTGTCAAGATACTTTTTGGTGTTTGAAAAACCCGGTAACTTCTGCGAAACCGGGTTTCTTATGTTTATTGCTCTGGAGTGAAGGTTACTTGCTTGACAGCTCCAAGTTTTCCTAAAGGTTGCGCTTCCTTTTGATTAACAGAAACCAATACAGCACCCGCATTACCCGATCTTATAGTCAACTGTTTTTCAGCTGAAAAGCTTTGCTGCATTCCCTTTTGTAAGATGCCCTCAAATAAAGTTTTGCCATCTGCGGTTACTCTCACCCAGGATTCATCTTGAATATTTAGAGTCACTTGAATCGGTAAACCCCCCGAAGTGTTAATCGCGGGTGTATCTGTGGGACTCGGTTGAATTGCCAGTTCCGTGGGACTAACTGTGGGACTCGGTTGAATTGCCAGTTCCGTGGGACTAACTGTGGGACTTTTGGAAATTCTTGTGGATTCGATTGGATTTGGGCTAGATGTTACTGGTGACGCAGAGACGGGTTGAGAGACGGGTTGCTGTTTTTGAGCAGCAGATTCTGGCGTGCGCGGTTTATTGAATGCATAAACAAGTGAAACAAGGGCGGCTACCCCTAATATGATGTAGGCCAAATAGGGAGGGATGGTTTTGGCGGGGGGTGGTGCAGCATGGGTATCGATTTCTGGTGGTTCTGACGGATCTTCAATAATATTAGGCTCATAAATTTCAAGCTCTGCTTTTTTAGCTGTAGAATTTCCTAATATTGCTTGGGCATCAAATTCTACAGGTGGGTAATCGGTAGAAAATGTTTTCGCTAAAGCATTCCCATCCAGTCCTAAAAAATCACCATAGCGACGGATAAATCCTTGAATATAAATTGGCTCCGGTAAATCATCTAATTTACCTTCTTCTATAGCTTTTAACATCCTTAATCGAATACATGTTTTAGCCGCTACTTGTTCTATAGATATAGACTGCTGTTGTCGTAATTTTTGGAGATGCGTTCCTATTTCCCTGAGTTGCTCTTCTTGAGCATTATTTAAAACCGCCACAATATTGCTCCTTTTTTCACACTTTAGTTTTTATTTAACAAAGAAGTTAACATACCATACTGCTTACGTATAGACAAATCGTTAAATAGTTTTTGAGCGGGTGGGGGTTGCCCACCCGACGGATTTTAGCCGAGTTGGTTGAGGCGAGATCGCAATATTTCTGCTTGTTTTTCCACCTCAGCCAAATTATCTCGCGCTCCTTGCACTACTTCAGGTTTGGCGTTTTCCACAAAAGCCTGATTGTTAAGACGCCCTGACAGAGCTTTAATTTCCCCTTCCAGTTTAGTCAGCTTCTTCTGAAGTTTAGCGCGGTACTCTGCCACGTCGATGACCCCGGCGAGGGGAATTAGCACTTGCACCGTACCCACCACGCCAGCAATAGTTTGATCTATTTCAGTTTCTAATGCTGAGGTTATGGTGAGATTATCAACCTTGGCTAAGTCTTGAATATAAGACTGACCTGCCGATAAAATTTGGCGTTCCTTGTCGCTTTCGCTTTGCAAGATTGCCGCTACTTTCACCCCTGGTTTAATATCCGCTTCAGCGCGTAAATTGCGAATTGTTCGGATTGTACCAAACAGCAGTTCAAATTGTGCCTCTAATTCTGGACTAATTAGATCTGTATCTGCTGCGGGATAAGATTGCCTTGCCAAGGTTTGATCCTCCCCGGTTTGAGTCAGAGTGTGCCAAATTTCCTCCGTAATGTGAGGCATGAAGGGATGGAGTAACTTCAAAATCCCTTCCAGCACGTAGGCGAGAGTTTGCTGGGCTACCTTTCTAGATGTAGCAAAAGCATCCTTCTGCAAGCGGGATTTGACTAATTCGATGTACCAGTCGCAGAAGTCGCCCCAGATAAATTCGTAAAGACCCTTCGCAGCTTCGCCCAAACCGTAATTTTCGATGTAGTTACAAGTTTGCTGCACCACTTGATGATAGCGCGAGAGAATCCAGCGATCGCACAACTCCAACTCGGAGATCCCCCCAGAGTCCCCCCTTGCGAAGGGGGGATTAAGGGGGGATTGGTCCCCCCTTGGCAAGGGGGGAGAACCCAAATGCTGAGGTGTTTGTCCGCCCAAATTCATCATCACAAACCGGGACGCATTCCACAGCTTATTCGTGAAATTGCGCGACGCCTGAACCGTCGGCGACTCATCCTTTTCCCGGTCATATTGAAACCGGATATCTTGTCCCGCGCCAGCGACTTCCTTCACCAGAGTATACCGCAGCGCATCCGTACCGTATTTATCAATCATCAACAGCGGATCGATGCCATTACCTTTAGTTTTAGACATCTTTTCGCCATTTTCATCCAGCACCAACCCGTGGATATAAACATCCTGGAACGGCATTTTATCCGTAAAGTATCCTGCCATCATCGTCATCCGGGCGACCCAGAAAAAGATGATGTCAAACCCAGTCACCAGAGTCGTAGTCGGGTAGTAAAATTCTAAATCCGTTGTTTTTTCAGGCCAACCCAAAGTAGAAAAAGGCCATAACCCCGAAGAAAACCAAGTATCCAGCACATCTGGGTCTTGAATTAACTTGACATTTTCCCCAAATTGTGCTTTTGCTTTTTCTTTGGCTTCAGCTTCAGTGTGTGCCACGATAAACGGCGTCGAGTCGGTAATTTCGCCCTTCGTTTCGCTGACGGCGTACCAGGCGGGAATTTGATGACCCCACCAAAGTTGCCGGGAGATGCACCAATCCTTTAACTTCACCAACCAATCGCGGTAAACCTTAGTCCAGCGGTGGGGGACAAACTGGGGGGAATTTTCCTCATCGAGGCATTTTAAAGCCTTCTGACCCAGGGGGGTAATCTTGACAAACCACTGAGTCGAGAGGAGAGGTTCAACCGGGACCTTACCGCGATCGCTATAAGGCACAGTATGCTTATAGTCCTCAACCTTCACCAAAAAGCCATCATCATCCAACCGCTTGACCACATTTTTCCGTGCTAAAAAACGGTCTTGACCTTGGAACGGCCCCGCATGTTCATTCAGCGTGGCGTCCTTATTCATAATATTAATCATCGGCAAACCGTGCCGATTTCCGATCTCAAAATCATTAGGATCGTGTGCTGGCGTCACCTTGACGCACCCCGTCCCAAAACTTGGGTCAACCAATTCATCAGCAATAATCGGAATTTCCCGATGCATAATTGGCAGCATTACAGTCTTGCCAATCAAATGCTGATAGCGGTCATCATTCGGATTCACCGCCACCCCTGTATCGCCCAACATTGTCTCAGGACGAGTCGTCGCTACCTCCAAAAAACCGGAATTATCAGTCAAAGGATAGCGGAAGTGCCATAAATACCCATCAAATTCCTTGTTATCCACCTCCAGATCCGACACTGCAGACTGAGTTGCCGGACACCAATTCACCAAATAATTTCCACGATAAATCAGCCCTGCCTCATACAGCTTGACAAAAGCTTCCACCACCGCCTTAGACAAACCCTCATCCATCGTAAAGCGTTCCCGCGACCAATCCACCGATAAGCCCAAACGCCGGATCTGGTTTACAATAGATCCCCCAGAATTTTCCTTCCACTGCCAAGCACGTTCTAGGAACTTCTCCCGCCCCAAGTCATAGCGAGTTTTGCCCTCTTTTTGCAATTGTTGTTCCAAGATCACGTGTACCGCAATACTGGCATGGTCAGTTCCAGGTAACCATAAAGTATTGCGTCCCTTCATCCGGTGGTAGCGGACAAGGATATCCATGATAGTTTGTCCCAAAGCATGTCCCATGTGCAAACTACCCGTCACATTAGGCGGCGGAATCATGAGACAATAGGGTTCGCCCTCCTGCGAGGGGTCAGCCTGAAAGAATTGACGTTCTTCCCAAAACTTTTGCCACTTCGCTTCAGTAGCAAAAGGATCGTATTGACTTGGCAGGGAGGGGATAATGGCAGTCATGGACAAAAGAAATGCTGAATACTTCTTTGATCTTGCCACAGGCAGGGTAACTTAGGCTTTAGGCAAAGGCGTCACGGGTTTAACATCAGCATTGAGGTAGACGAAATAGAGTTCGATGTTGAGATCCGGGTAGACTTCGCGAATAGCCCAATAAGCCCGACTTAAATATTCTGCATGAACTTGCCGCTCTTTTACTGGGTCTTGACTTAAATTAGGGTCAATTTTATCTGCATAAGCAGAACAGTCTTCGTGGTCGAGAATAATTACCTTGCGGATGTGGTGCAGCCGATAGGATAAGTCTAATTGATCCCAAAAAGCTTGGGCATCGGCTTGGTGGGGAATTCCGCTTAATGCGAGGGAAGCTCCCGCTAGTGCGGTGAAATCGTATTTATTGGTGAGATTTTGCAGGGATAAAAAGTAGCGTTCTGCTTCTAGGATTTCAAAATCAATGCAGCTGAGGACTAAAGCTTTAGCAATTTTTTCAGCTCTGGCTGGTTTGGGGGCTGATAGGATAGCTAGAGATAGAGATGCGGGGAGGAGTCGCAAGAATTGACGGCGATGGATACCCGCGCAGGTTGGACAGTGTTTCATGAGATATCAGTAAGAGAGGAAGAAAAAATGAACCGCGAAGACGCGAAGAGCGCGAAGGAAGAGGAGAGAAGGATGAGGCAACTGAGTGAGGAGGTAGAGCAGTTGGCTTATAGGGTGATTGGGGCGGCAATTGAGGTGCATCGGGTGTTGGGGCCGGGGTTTTTGGAGTCGGTTTATCATAAGTCTTTAAAGCAGGAGTTTGAGCTTTGCGGGATACCTTGTGAATATAAGAAGACGATACCAGTTAAATATAAAGGTTATCAGGTTGGTGAGTGTGAGTTAGATTTTCTCGTTGCTAATGTCCTCATTGTTGAATTGAAAACAGTGGAAAGGTTAGCCCCTATTCACGATGCCCAAGTCATCTCTTATCTTAAAACGACCAAACTTCCTCTTGGCCTTCTGATCAACTTCAACGTCCCCGTCCTCAAAGATGGCATCAAACGCATCATCCTCTCTTCTTAACTCTTCCTTCGCGCTCTTCGCGTCTTCGCGGTTAATTTCTTCAATTACTCTGGGGTCAAGAGCGATCTTCTTTCAATACTATCTAATTGTATTCGATTCAGCCGCCATGATAATTTGACTAATTAAAGGATAACATGACAGAACCAGCACAGATAACTATTGAACAGATTGACGAGCAATCTCCCCATCTGCCAACCGTCATAGAACTTGGTGATGCCCACAAAAAAACTCAGAGTTTTTTCCCAAAGGGTGCTTTTATTGAACATGCAGCTCGTCGCCAAATAATTGTAGCTCTTGAGCCTCATCAAACAGGATGTATTGGTTATCTTTTATATAAAGCATCAGATAGGGTTACCTTTGGTAACTTCTAAAAACCTGTGTTGATATGATGAACTTTTAGCAGAGTGGACTAATGGCTCAGGTAAATTGTGCTTACTTAGCACGATGAGAGAGAACCGCATGACATAGTTCATCCTTTCCCTAGCCCCTCCGTTTCAGACTTTGTGAGGTAAAAGTCCTCAATCACGAGAGTTTGGACATCCTCTTTAGTCGAGTAGATCTCCAATACTTCCTCTGGCTTGTGGACTTGGGGTTGACCCGCCACGTTCAGAGATGTATTGCACACCACAGGAATCCCTGTCTTTTGGTAGAACCAATCGATTAAAGACCAATAAATGCCATCTTGATCTTTTTCCACCAGATGAGAATGGGTTGTAAAATCAACGTGGACAACAGCGGGAATCTTTGTGCGCCATTCGGGTCGGATCTTTGCCACCCCTAACATATAGCGATGCAGCCCTGGTTCCAGCGGACCTTCCAGCACAACCTCTGCCTTTTCGCTCAGAATGCTAGGAGCTAAAGGACGCCACATTTCTCGACCGGTAAGAAACGACCCCTCTCAATCCCAACCGTGCGCGACAGAATTGAACAGGCAATAATAGTAAATTCACTAGAACCCGAATGGCAAGCCGTGTTTGAACCAAACTCCTATGGTTTGGGACCTTGAAGAAGTTGTCAGGACCCTATTAGGCAATAGCCGTGTGAGTGCGAAAGTCTCATGCACGGTTCTTAGGGGAGGGGAGAGCGGTGACGCTCGAACCTTACCCGACTTCTCCGGAATGCTTGAGAAGCCTACACCTACCCGGAACGGGAGGTGTAGGAGCGTCACGCAGAAAAGGCCGATCAAAAGGCGAATTACCCTATACTTAGGGGTTGACAAATATTAACGCATTTTTCTCTATATTACTTAATTTTATATGTTGAAAAAATAAATAAATTATGAAAGAATATTTAATGGCTGTTTGTAACACGCCCAAGTTATTAACTTGATGAATTGTCCATAAGATTCAGCGTCAGTATAATAAAGTGTGCTGGTGTCAACTTACAAATCCCGTACATGCCTAAGGCTTATGCAACCTATAGCAGAGAAGAAAACTTGTCTGGAATAAACAGTCTTGGCATTTAGCAAACTAAGCTAACGGAAAGTTACGCTCGGAGACGATTGCGTTTCAGCCAGAGGTGAAGAAGCGTCAACGCTATAGGAACTAATCTGGCACATGCTAATACCCAAAAACGAGAAGGTAACTCTCAGGAAATGGCGAAAAATGTTATTGTTTTTGTGTCAAACCCGCAGTATGCACCTGCCCAGCAGTTTGTCAATCAGCTAGTAACTGAGGGTAGCTATCGAGTGCGAGGCTTGAAAAAACCCAATGCCGTTACAATACCTTCGACATCAGAAAGAGTTCATTGGTCGAGTGCTAAGTTAACTTCTGGACAAGAAGTTAAAGATATTTTTCAGGGGTGTGAAGCAGCATTGATGTTCATCACTCCAGCAGACTTATCAGAAGCCACTAGCCTCACTCGCTCTTTCTTATAAAGAGCGAGTGAGGCTGGTATTCGGCGTTTGGCATGGGTAGGTCCTGCCTGTCCCGAAAACAGTGAGTTGGGAAAGCCTTTAGCCCAAGCAGAAGCACTGGTGCGCTCCTCAACCCTAGAAACTTTAGTCCTGCGCCATGCGCCTCTATTCTCTGACCTGCTCGACCAGAAAAAAGAGTTGCAGTTCCGCCGCACCCTTTCCTTGCCGCTTGGTAACAACGCTTTGCCTTGGTTAGCCCCAGAAATAATTGCCCAGGGACTATACAAGTGGGTATTGGGGGAGGTCAATAACCAACCTCCAGATGTCCTGACAGGTCCTATGCAGTTAACCGGAGACGATATCGCCAAGGGACTTAGCGAAGTTCTCAGACAAAACCTCAACGCTTACAAGTTTGCCCAGCGTCGTTTCGCGGCAATTGACCTCGACGCTAGCGGACAAATCGATGGGGAAGAACTTTTCCCCTATTTGTTGGAACTTGGATATAGCAACGATGAAGCTCAACAAATTTTAGAGGAAGCTGATAAAGACAAAAGTGGGACGATCGACTTCGAGGAGTTCATCGCAGGTTTGGAAGGACATCTCAACAGAATCCTGGCAGACGTTGCCACAGAAGTGCAGTACGTTAACGTTCCTAAAGCAACTGCCCTCTATGACTTGATGACCGGGGGATTAGACGAAAATACAGCCAAATGTCGGCTTGACTTAATCTCTGTACTCAATCAGTATGGCTTGCCTGAGAAAAAGCACGAACTATCTCAGTGGCTGGGGCGACCTAGTATGTCCGTCACCGAATGGGCAGACCAGCACATCCTAGACTTGATTAACGTATACATTCTTCCCGGACGGGGGATTTTAACCATCAATCAAGGAAACCTCGATGGTCATCCAGCATTGATTACCCGTCTCCTACAAGCCAATAACCGAATGCTGATCAGTCAGCGCACCTTAGATGGTAAGGCAGCAGAGTTGCAATGGGCTGATGAAGATACGAGTAATGTGGCAGTTGTCAGTTACCAGCCTGAAGGAGGTGGAGAGCGGGTTTTGAAGTTGAACGAAGGACGGCTTGTCGGGTTATCAGCGCGGGGAAGTTGGCCCGGACGCCGACTGGCAACTCAGTTATTCTTCGAGGATCGGCCCCTACCAACCTGGCAAGTGGCTTTGTTCCGAGAACTGGGAGAGTTACAGATGGAGGAGGTTTCCACTACGGGAGCCCCTGATGAAGTGGTTTGTAACTGCACTCAAGCCAATTGTGGCAAACTGCAAGAGCTGATCGATAGCGGTTACGATACGATTGACAAAATTGCCGACCTGACTCAAATCACGAGGATCTGCGGCGGTTGTCAAGCATTAGTGGAAGAAATGCTTGGTTCTTCCAGCCTCTTTGTGGCAGAATTGGTGGAAAAGTACAACTTAGGTCGGGGCATAGTCAGATTTGAGTTCCGCCCGGTAAATAAACAGGTCGTAGCCTCGAAGCCGGGACAGCACCTTCTGATTCAAGGGCGGGTAGATAACCGATGGGTGACACGCGCCTATACTTTGAGTTCTCCAGCAGATCAAACTGATGCCTACGAAATTACAGTTAAACGAGAAGAACTGGGACTGTTTTCCCGCTGGCTGTGCGATCGCGCTGACTCACATTCCCTATTTCGCATCTCTGACCCCCGTGGTGAGTATGTCCTAGCAGACGAAAATCCAGTGGTGTTCTTCGCTGGGGGGATTGGTGTGACGCCTGCGATCGCCATGATGCGGACACTTGCTAACCGGGGAGATAACCGCAAGTTTCACTTAGACTATTGCGCTCCCTACGCCGAAGATTTGGTTTTCCAACCAGAGTTAGAACAGCTCGCTGCCGCACATCCTAACCTCACTTTCACCCTACGACCAACCCGAACCCAAGGCAGACTGACTGTTGAGGAAGTCCTACGTCAATATCCTTACACCGAAGGCGCTGTCGCCTTTATGTGCGGACCCGAAAGCTATATGAAGACTATCCGGGGCTATCTCAAGGAGGCTAACTGGCCAAACCCAGCCATCCGGGAAGAGCTATTTTCCTCCAAACTGGATGAGGAAGGAAAAGCCCAGAAACCTGTCACTAAGCGTCCAGCCGTACAACTGGCAGGTGGCATTACTCCTGTAGAACATCACAGCTTCGATGTTGGGCCAGTGGGTTCAGTAGCGGAAGAAGCGGAAGCTTTCTTGAAGCAGTGCTACCTAGAACAGGGCTTGAATGCCGTCTTCCTGCCTCGTTGGCAAGAAGTGAAAGCAGCCATCGATCGCACAGGAACCTACGAACACACCTATGACGAACTGGCTTATGGCGCACGTTTAGCATGGCGCAACAGTTCCCGTTGCATTGGACGCTACTTCTGGCAGAACCTTCAGTTGCGGGATATGCGACACCTGGAAACAGAAGAAGAAATGTTCAGGGCCATCCTCGATCACATCAAATACGCCACCAACAACGGGGATTTGATCGCAACAATCAGCATCTTTAAACCCGATGGGCGGCGTTTATGGAATCCTCAGTTAATCCGTTATGCTGGCTATCGTCAGGCAGATGGGACGATTTTGGGAGATCCCGCTAACGTAGAGTTGACCGAACAAGCATTCAGGCTTGGCTGGCCTGGTCCTAGTCAGCGGACGCGCTTTGACATTCTGCCGCTGATTATCCAGCTTCCTGGCAAAGAGCCTCGCTGGTTTGAGATTCCTCCTGAACTTAACCTAGAGGTGCCCCTATCCCATCCTCGCTATGAATGGTTTGAGGAGTTGGGACTGAAGTGGTACGCGCTGCCTGCTGTTTCCAGTATGGTGTTTGACATTGGCGGGATTCAGTACAGATGTGCGCCTTTCAATGGCTTCTACATGGGAACGGAAATTGGCGGTCGCAACTTCAGCGATACCTACCGTTACAATATGCTGCCCCCGATCGCGGAAAAGATGGGGTTGGATATGAGCGATGACAGTACCCTCTGGAAGGATTTTGCCTTGGCGGAACTCAATCTCGCTGTCGTCCATTCCTACAAGAAGCATAATGTCCGACTGCTCGACCACCATACCATGGGCAATTACTTCATCAAGTTCATGGACGAAGAGCAGAAATGCCAGCGTTCCCTCTACGCCGACTGGGGCTGGATCATACCGCCCGTATCCGGCTCTACATGCCCGGCATGGCCGATTGAAATGGAAAACCGGATACTCAAGCCTAACTATTTCTATCAGCCCGATCCTTGGAATACTGCAAGTGAACAACCACAAGGAAAGTGCCCCTACCACAATTCCTAGTATTTATGTTTGGTACTAAAGAGTTGGGTGAAGGCAGTTCATAGTTCATATGTCAAAACTAAGTATTGGCTTCCAATCCGAAATCGAGACGAATAGTTGGAGATCTCCCCATCATCAGAAAATTTGGGTTTGAAACCCCGTCGTTCTACGACGGCTTGATTATTTAGTGTAGCATCCTTACAAAGGATATGCTAAAATGTGAGACATGGAGAAAGCCTACAGTTACCGATTTTACCCCACCCCCGAACAAGAGTAGCTCTGGCGGCGCACCTTGGGCTGCGTGAGATTGGTTGACAACAAGGCTCTCCACGAGAGAACACAAGCTTGGTACGAGCGGCAAGAGAGAATTGGATACAGTCAGACATCTTCGATGCTGACGCAATGGAAAAAACAGGAAGACCTCGAATTTCTTAACGAGGTAAGTTGTGTCCCCTGGCAACAAACTCTTCGCCATCTACAAACCGCTTTTTCTAACTTCTTCTTTGCGGGTAGAGCCAAATACCCCAACTTCAAGAAAAAAAGAAATGGTGGTAGTGCCGAGTTCACCAAGTCCGCTTTTAAATTTAAGGATGGACAGATTTACATTGCCAAGTGTAGTCAGCCTCTATCTATTCGTTGGTCAAGGCAGATTCCCACGGGTGGAATCGAACGGAGTAGTATCACGATTCGATTCCACCCGTCCGGACGCTGGCACGTTTCTATCCGATTTGACGACCCAACAATTAAGCCTCTACCGGCAATAGATAAAGCGGTAGGGCTGGATTTAGGAATTAATAGTCTGGTGGTCACCAGCGACGGGGAGAAAATATCTCAACCCAAATATTTAAACAAATACTACCGTGGCTTACGTCAAGCGCAGAAAAGTCTTGCTCGCAAACAGAAAGGTTCTAAGAATCGGGATAAGGCAAGAATCAAGCTCGCCAAGATTCACGCTAAAATCGCCGACACCAGGAAAGACCATATTCACAAGCTAACCACTCGACTGGTGCGGGAAAATCAAAGGATTGTTGTTGAGGATTTAGCGGTGAAAAACATGGTCAAAAACCCTAAAATAGCACGGGTTATATCTGATGCAAGTTGGGGTGAAATAACCCGCTTTTTAAACTACAAATGTCGTTGGTACGGCAGAAATTACATCGAAATAGACCGCTGGTTTCCCAGTTCTAAGCGTTGTAGTTGTTGCGGGCATATTTTAGATAAGTTACCCCTCAAGGTCCGTGAATGGGATTGTCCTGATTGTGGGACACACCATGACAGAGATGTGAACGCGGGTAAAAATATTTTGGCGGCAGGACTTGCCGTGTCAGTCTGTGGAGCGACCCTAAGACCCGAACAGAGTAAGTCTGTGAAGGCGGGTGCATGGAAGCAGAAACCCAAATCGTGAGGTTGAGGAATCACCGTCCGTTTACGGCGGTGAGGATGTCAACTACCGTTATAACACCGGATACGATGCTCGTGTAAAAGTCATAACCCCTGACCAGGGTTTCCAGGCAAAAAACTGTAGCGATCCCAATGGCAATAATTACTATTATTCTTGAACTCAAATTTTTGAAAGCTATCCCCATGAGCGGCAATTTGTTCACGATATGAGACAGATTTAATTACTATAACAGGCTGTGGTTGAGGTGTAAAAATAATTACATAAACCGATGCTGGGTCATGGGATTTTTGCCTGGCGAGGTATTGGTATTTCAAAATATAAGTTCCTAAATGATAAACCTTTCCTATTGCTTGGGATTAAGCTAAAAAAAGGGACGCTTTTTGCGCCCCCCAAACCTTTAACCAAAACCAGTTCTAAACACTTGCAGTAGCTGCAATCCTGGCTTCCTTAGCGGTCAAACGCTCGTAGGTCGCCCGCATTTTTAGACCTGTCAGCACTTGGAATAATCCGGTACCGTTGTTCGAGCCAGGGTATTCCTTGTGCTGGAGTACCAGATGGGTTAACTCGCCGTGGTACTTGGTAGCGGTTTTGCTCATATGGCTCTCGATGTAGATGACTTGCTCGAGATTCTCGAATTCTCCATCCACCTCTAGAACCGAGACGGGGTGACCATAATAGGAATCTGGGCCATAGTGCATCCGGATACCGGGGTAGGAGCAGGTGAGCTTGGTACCGCAGGGTATCCAATCGATTGTTGACCCTTCGTCAAACAGGTACGCAGGCTCAAAGCCATCGACGCCTAGCCGCTGGATTAGGCGCACGCGCAGGATCTTGCCTGTTTTCTCTTCTTTGAGTAATTGAGTGGGTAGCACCTGGATCACAATATCGGCGAACTCTCGTTGTGGCTCGATGTAGGCGCTAAAATCGGGGCGGCGAGCGTTTATAGCAGCCATCACGTCGTCGTAGGTGTGACCCCGTTCGGACATGTCGCGCTGGATTTTCCAGGCTATTTTAACTTCGTCGCTGATGTCTAGGTAAACGCTGAAGTCGATGAGACTGCGTACTCGTTCGTCGTACAAAGGATGTAGACCTTCAACCACGATAATGTGATTCGGCTCTACTATCTCTGGGGGGTCAATCATGCCGGTTTCGTGATTGTAAATCGGCTTGTTGATCGCCTGACCGTGCTTGAGCGCTTTGATTTGCTCGTACATCAGGTCAAAGTTGTTTGCTCTGGGATCAAGCGCGGTAATCCCCGTTTCTTTACGCTGCTTTCTGTCTAAGCAGTGGTAATCGTCTAGGCAAATCACCGTGACGAATTCACTACCGAATAAATCGGTCAAGCGGCGCAAAAATGTGGATTTACCGCACCCTGAGTCTCCTGCAACGCCAATTAGAACCACGCGATCCGGCTTACTGGTCATAGCTTCCTCTATCGATTAAAATTGTTTCCTATCTGGCTGGTTAAGCGAGCGAAATCCACAGCCTGGAGGCTGCCCCCGGTATTGGAAAGACAACTAACCCCTATGTCAACCGCCCGATATGCCTGGGGCAGGACGGGCGATCTCATCTCAGTGCTTGTTTCTTGCCAATCCCTGTCACAGTCTGGCGTCTGCTCTTGAGGGAAGACTCAAGCCCTTGAGTAAGTATTTACTACTAGCTTTTAATCAAACATCTTACCAGAGTGGGGTTGCACCTACAAGGCATCCTGGGTTGGGATCATTTCGCTCAAGTATTTATGCTAATGTTAGTTGAGCATTTTTAATAAAGAAAAAATTAAACTGACTCGCTCGTGACACTTTACAGGGGATTTCCCTTGTAACGTGATCTTAGGTGTCGGTTTTTCCTTTCCTGCCGTCTCGCTAGGAGTGCATCGCGACTTTTGATAGCGATCAACCCAATAGCAAGGCAGGCACGTCAGCACCCCGCTCTAAAGAGACAAAGCTAGCAAGCCTCTTCCTTTAGGTAGCTGACAAGCCATAGTCCCAGCAATGGGGAAACGAAGTTATCGGCAAGCGTTCAAGTTCCTACCAGGGGATGCTTCCGCCAGTTCCCTGCTCTAGAACCAAATAGTTAAACAGTTTTACTCGGGGTAAGACAGTGCTGTTTGGATAGTACCGACTGATAACTTTGGCGAAAGCGTTGCGGAATGCGCTAGCGTTCGGCTAACTTTACTGGAGTAGCAAGGCGATTCCCGGCATACAGGGAAAAGATGGACACTACTCCTCTGTCCATCTTCCCCAAAGGGGGACGGCATTAAAAATGCCGCGTTGTGTTTCCTCCGTGGTCTAAAGACACACGGTTTCCAGACTCCCGGAGATTTTTAGATGAACAATCCTAGCGTCGCAGGTAGCCGCGTCTTTGTTTATGAAGTGGTCGGTCTGCGTCAGAACGAAGCAACTGACAAAACAAACTCTCCCATCCGTCGCAGCGGCAGTGTGTTTATTACGGTGCCCTACAACCGCATGAATCAAGAAATGCAGCGGATTGCGCGCATGGGCGGCAAAATTGTCAGTATCCAGCCTTTAACCTCTGAGAACGGAGCGAACGGAAAAACCACACCGGGAAGTGGACTCCCAGAAACGAAGTTAGAGGAAAATCCCAAGCCAATGACTCAAGCGAAGGAAAAAACGGAACACAAAAAAGACATTCCCGTTAATCTTTACCGCCCGAATGCTCCCTATATTGGCAAATGTTTGTCGAATCAAGAGCTAGTGCGCGAGGGCGGCGAAGGTACCGTCCGTCACTTGAAATTCGACCTCTCTGCGGGTAATCTGCGGTATCTAGAAGGCCAAAGTATCGGGATCATCCCAGAAGGAACCGATAAAAACGGCAAACCTCACAAAATTAGGCTGTACTCGATCGCCTCGACTCGTCACGGGGACGATCTCGATGACAAGACTGTATCCCTCTGCGTCCGTCAACTTGTATACAAGCACCCGGAAACTGGGGAACAAGTCTTCGGCGTCTGCTCTACTTACTTGTGCAATTTGGAACCAGGGGCTGATGTGAAAATCACTGGCCCGGTCGGTAAGGAAATGCTTTTGCCGGACGATCCAGAAGCCACTATCATCATGATGGCAACGGGGACTGGTATTGCTCCTTTCCGCGCTTTCCTGTGGCGGATGTTTAAGGAAAAGGAACAAAACCCAGACTACCAATTCAAGGGTTTGGCTTGGATGTTCTTTGGTTGTGCCTATACTCCCAATATCCTGTACAAGGATCAACTCGAAGAGTTGACGCAGCAGTACCCGGATAACTTCCGTCTAACTTATGCCATCAGCCGCGAACAAAAGAACGCCAGCGGTGGCAAGATGTATATCCAAGACCGGATTAAAGAAAACGCAGACCAATTGTGGGAGTTGATCCAAAAACCCAATACCCACACCTATATCTGCGGTTTGAAGGGTATGGAAGGCGGTATCGACGAAGGTATGTCAGCCGCCGCTAGCAAGTTCGGCGTCAACTGGGCAGATTACCAGAAGCAGCTGAAGAAACAAGAGCGCTGGCACGTTGAAACATACTAGGGATTGACACTCCCCATGCCTAAAGGCGAGGGGATTTTTGGTTCATTGAGGCTTCTTGCTTTTGCAGGTCTGGCGACCAACAAAAGTAGAGCAAGCCTCTCCCCAAGCTTTACGTCCCCAATGCCCGACCGTAGATTTTGCTTGTAATGAGGTGCAACAGCTACAGTTTTACTGTTGAACTTCAAAGCAAAATATTCAATCCAACGACGAAAAATTCCCCTTTTCTATAGCGATTACTCCCTTTAACTTTTCTGGCAAGTTGACGTTGTAATCTTGTTAATAGCGCTCTGGCTCTTTTTAAGGCTTTTGGATTGACAAAAACCACTCCTGTTGATAAAGTCGCTAAAGTTTTTATCCCTAAATCTACCCCGACATAATCTTATTCCTTATCGGTGATTAGGGGTGATATTTCATAGGCACAAGCAATGTACCAATCGCCCGCTGTTTGGGATATAGTCACCTTTTTGGTTTTTGTTTGAGGTAAAGATTCATAAGTTGACACCCATCCAATCGTCGGTAATTTAATCCGAAATCCGCCCAGAGCAATTGGTTTTCCACCTGCATTTATTGTAAAACTCTCCTGACAGCCTTTCTTTTTAAATTTGGGATACTCTGACCGCTCGTCGAAAAAGTTTTTAAAGGCTTTCCCTAAATTATCAAAAGCAAATTCCGTAATTTCTTGACAAATACCTTTCTCTTTAATCCAGGTTAAAACTGGCTTAACTTCTTTGTTAAAGAATTTCTTTAAACTTAGCCTGTGCTTTAGGGGAAGGCATCCCCAAAGTAACGATCTCCGGAGTCGAAACCTATACTCTACTTGGGGAAACCAAGGCACGAGCAAGTTTTGACTTCGGAGTAGAGAATTCCCGTGTCAAAAGACCGGGGAGTGTCAAGCAACAGTTCTAATTACGAGGGACAGGGTAAATTCCTCACTTGCTGGATTGGTTCTACACCAGACGCCAACCAACCGCGCAACAGGTAGTAAACCGATGTCCAAAATTCGTTGACGACGCGGGTGCTGATAAACAGCGAGTCCGCATTGGAGATAAAGTCAGCAACTCTCAACTGGCGAAGGTCGCGGATGGTAATCGTTGATACATCTTTGCAAGTTGGATTTGGGAATACATCTACCAATATTTTAGGGATAGCCCCAGATTGGAACGATAAGAACCCGGCAGGACTGGGAATAGTATCAATTCCTAACAGGGCAAACGTTTGTCTGGCGCGTTGCATCCCCAAAGCAGGGGTGACCAGGATAACCCGATCTGGAAGTTCTCCTCGAGCTACAAGGCTTTTGACCGCTAGGGCGCTGGTACGAAAATCACTGCCACTCGGTTCGAGCAGAATCCTTTCTCTGGGGACGCCCAGGCGGACTAATAACCGACCAATATCCCTTGCCTCTACCAGATTAACTTCTGTGGGAGTCGCGGTGTTGAATCCCGGTCTTGCACCCGCACTGACAACTACAATCGGATCGCTACCCAAGGCGCGTTGGCGCAGATATTCTTCTGCCGTTTGCAGGATGCGAGCGCTGGTATCGGTGAGTTGTAATTGCCTGGGTTCGAGTAAATTCAGCTGGGTTGCCGACTGCCCTAACAATACAATTGCTCCAACGGGTTCGTTCCGTCGCGCTGCTAGCTGTGCTGCGTTAAGCGCTTCCAGTTCCCCTTGCTGCGCCAACCAAGAAGCTACCAGCGGTTGACTGAAAAACACCAAGATCAAAAACGCCGACCAAAGATAGTTGGTTGCTTCTTTTGTTATTCCACCTTTTTGGACTCCGCCCAAGGCTAAAAATAACAAAAACAGCGATAGCCCCAAGGGTTTTAACGGGAAAGTAAACAGCGCCCCAAAGTCTACGACCGAGCTTGTGAACGGCGATACAAACGCGACTAAGATGAATATCAGTATAATGAAAGCACCTACCCAAGCCAGGTAAGCCCTGGGTTTCACTTTGTCGCCTGCTTTCCGGTCAACGAGAACGTTCCAAACAATGTAAACGAGCAGCCCTAAAAGTATTAGCTGGATTATATTTAGAAACATGGGGTCACTTCCTCACTTAAAATGTCCAAGGCCAAAGATTTTAGATTAAAAGGGTTCCCTAGAATCTTGGCAATCTAAAATCGATAGGTTGAAAGTTGTTACCGATGTACCTATTTGCCTTTCAGCTTTTGCCCGATCGCCTGAATTACCGTCTGAATTACCTTAACACGGGCGTAGTACTTATCGTTAGCGGGTATTAGCGTCCAAGGTGCTGTCGGCGTGCTGGTGCGCTGTATCATTTGATTCACGGCAACTGAGTATAAAGGCCATTTATCTCGA
This sequence comes from Microseira wollei NIES-4236, assembly GCF_020521235.1. Lineage (GTDB taxonomy): Bacteria > Cyanobacteriota > Cyanobacteriia > Cyanobacteriales > Aerosakkonemataceae > Microseira > Microseira wollei. The sequence continues at coordinate 55,596 of NZ_BLAY01000025.1, forward strand.
TTGCGCCAATCTTCTTCTGTGAGTTTATATTGCTTAAACGAGTCGTTTTGGCGTTCCATAAATCGCTCTAGCTGTTTTTCCGGACTGACGTGCAGCCAGAACTTGACCAAAACGTAACCGGCACCTGTAAGTTGGGCTTCAAACTCGTTGATTTCTTGATAGGCGCGACGCCATTCGGTGTCGGCGGCAAATCCTTCGATGCGCTCGACTAATACTCGTCCGTACCAGCTGCGGTCAAAAATGCCGATGCTGCCAGCTGTTGGTAACCGCCGCCAGAACCGCCAGAGGTAGTGATGGGCTTTTTCTTCATCGCTGGGTGCGGCAAAGGCATGGACTTGATAACTGCGGGGATCTAGTACGTCGGTGAGTCGTTTGATCGCACCTCCTTTTCCCGCAGCGTCCCACCCTTCAAACAATACCAATACGGGGATTTGATCTTGGTGGATGTTCAGCTGGAGTTGGCGCAACAGCACCTGTTCTTTCCGTAACTGGTGTTTATAATCCTGGCGCGACAGTGCGGCTGTTAAATCTACTTGAGCCAGGTAATCTGGTTCGGCTGGCGTTAGGTGTTCTTGCGGAGGTAACAAGGTCACCGGCGCGCGCGAGTGGAGTCGGTCGAGTGATTCGGTGAGGGTGGCTGCCAGTTGGGTGAGGACTTTCACTTTTGTCCAGCGTGGGCAGTTCCCTTCCACCAACGTCCAAGGGGCGGGTCCGGTGCTGGTGTGGATCAGCATTTCTTCGGCTAGGTTGACATATTGGTCGTAATGTTTTTGTTGCTGCCAGTCTTCTGGGCGCACACGCCAGGATTGTAGCGGATCGTCTGCATATTTTTTCAGGCGGCGTTTTAATTCTTTATGACTTAAATGAATCCAAAATTTAGCGATCGCCGCCCCATCATCCACTAACTGCCGTTCAAAGGCGTTGATCTGCTGCATCACCATCGGCACTTCCTCTGGTAGTACGCGCTCAAACAAGCGGTCTTCTAAAATATGGATGTACCAGCTGTGGTAAAAAAACCCGATGCTGCCCCGTCGCGGCAGTTTCCCCCAAAATCGCCGCAAGAAGGGGTATTTCATTTCCTCTGGACTGGGAGGCCAAATCGGGTGGACGGCAAACCCGCGCGGGTCCATGTAGGCGACCATTTTTTTGACTACAGAGCCTTTTCCCGCCGCCGCCCATCCTTCCAGCACCACGATCGCGGGCAGTTTTTTTTCCCAACACGCTTGTTGCAGACTTCGCATCTGACGCATTAACGCTTCTATCTGCGTTGCGTAGGTCGTTTTATCCAGGGTCAGTTCCAGATCGAGGGTATCTAGCATAAATAGCAGCTACAAGTGCAGTTTTATTACGTTTTTTATCAGAGAGTTTGGTTTTGTAGAGCAGCCAACCCCTCAAATTATCCAATTCTCTACCTTTTTAAAGTAGCCAAAACTACGTCATAGCATCTTTAAAAACGATTTTTCCGTGTAAATACGGTTAATTATAAAATAAATCTTAAAAATACTTGACAAATTGATTTTTTTCTTAAAACATACCGGCGGCAAACCAGAGTAATATCCATATGGGTCAAGCGGTGATGGGTCATGGGTAATAGGTAAAAGCGGTAATGGGTAATTGGTAATTGGTAATTGGAGTAACAGGCTTTGGCAGTATTGACAATTACCCATTACCCATTACCAGCACCGCTCGATGTAACTAGCAACTTACGTTAGGTAGATTTTTCAAGGGTAAAACAGTACGGACTGGAGACTTCGCATTATGCAAGTTAGCTATCTGCTAAAACTTTACGAAATGGGACACAGAGATTTTGCCGGTGTAGATCTGCGAGGCGCAGACCTGAGTGGAATAACGTTAATCGAGGTGAATTTCTCCGGCGCAAATCTCACAGGAGCTAATTTAAGCCGAACTTTCCTCACCAAGTCAAATTTGAGCGGAGCGTTTCTCAATTGGGCAAATTTAAGTTTTGTTAAACTGAGCGAAGGTCAGCTAACCGATGCAGATTTAACAAAAGCCAACCTCAACGGCGCTTTTATGGTGAAGTCAAACTTAACCAAAGCCAAACTCAGCGGTGCAAATCTGACTGGGGTGAATCTGCGCGGGGCTAACCTGGAAAAAAGCAATCTTTGCGGTGCAAATTTACAAGGAATAAATCTTCGAGGCGCTAACCTCAACGGTGCTAACCTGAGTTGGGCGAACTTGTCCGGTGCTAGACTGAGCGGGGCAACGCTTTATGGAGCGTTCTTAAATGGAGTGAATTTGTCAGAAGCTTTTTTAAATGGGGTTGACCTCAACGGCGTCGATCTCAACGGTGCGAACTTGAGCGAAGCTAAATTGAGCGGTACTCAACTGCAAGTAGCCAATCTCGCCGCGAGCAATTTAAGCGAAGCACAGATGTGCGGCGTTAACTTGATGGAAGCAGATCTGACCGGGGCAGACTTGACGCGGGCAAGTTTAAAAAAGGCGAACCTGAAATGGGCAAATTTGAGTAAAGCTGACTTGCGCGAGGCGAATTTGAACGAGGCTTCCTTGCTGGGTGCGAAAATTGATGGAGCGGAATTTTCCGGCGTGACAATGCCTGATGCGACGAGACGCTATCTGTGCGCGATCGCTAAAGGCACGACGGCATGGACTTGTCAAGAAACCAAGGCAACGCTGAACTGTGCCCCCAATCTTGCCAGACAGGCAGTTGTTAATTAACATCAAAAAATCTGGGGAGTTCAAACCCCCCCAATAAAGGAGAAATTACGAGGGACCCGATTCCAAGAAAGGCTAGCAATTAGCAAGCACCCTTTCCGCAAAAGACTACCTGAATCGTCTTCAAAACAATCTGGATATCGTATAAAGGGTTCCATAGCTTTTGGTAATTCAGGTCTAGCGCTACTATCTGTTCAAAATCCTTAATCTGGGAACGACCGCTGACCTGCCATACACCTGTTAAACCGGGCTTCACATTTAACCGCTGCCAGTGATACGAATTGTAGCGAGCAACTTCATCCGATGTGGGTGGGCGCGTACCAACTAAGCTCATTTCTCCCATCAGGACGTTCCAAAACTGCGGCAGTTCATCTAAACTGGTTTTGCGTAAGAAACTGCCTACCCTGGTGACGCGGGGGTCGTTTTCATTCTTGAATATCAGTCCCTTAGCTTCATTCTTAATCTGAGACTTGAGTTGCTCGGCATTAACGACCATCGAGCGGAACTTGCGAATTGTAAACGGACACCCGTACAGTCCGTGGCGCTCTTGGGTGAAGAAAATGGGGCCGGGACTGTCCAGCTTGATCGCGATCGCTATCGGTACGAAAACGATACCCAGCAAGATCAACCCTACTATACTGCCCGCGATGTCCAGCAGACGCTTGAAAATAGAGCGCGTTGAGGGGTGATGCACCGATTCGGAAACGGGAGTACTTACTGTTGAACTAAAAATTATTGGTGACATTGCTGAATGCGTCATAACGGGTAGACTCTGGAACAACCGTAAAAGTACTTAGGCTAAACACAATATATAATTCCCGTTCCAGATGAGTGTGTTTCAGACACGACCTTGTTCAAATCTTCATTTATAATCAGCTTTTATAAAGTTTGTGTAAAGCCGATATAACCCCAGAAATATGGAATTCTGGGGGAAACTACGCTTTTAAGTAAGTAGGTTCGCTTAACAACCGTCAAGAGAGCCTCATACCCGCGTTTATCTATGTTGTTCGCGGCAAGTTCTCCAAGTTGTTGCACCCCCCGCGAAGGCGCGTGTCGCGGCAAAAGATACCGTCAACAGTCAAGCAAAGCTTGTAGATTGCAGTCGTACCCCATAGGCAGGAAAAATAAAAAGATGATAAAAAGGCGAATTAAATGTGCAAAAATATTGTAACAGTTACCGTTGCTATCAGTTTCCTAGTCGTCAGTTGCACTTCCACCAGAGTATCCCAGTGCAACAAGCTGACTGAGGCGATCAATAAAGCTGACAGAGCGACTCAAAGTGCTAAGACGGGTTTGCCCGCAGACCTGATAGGCGCAGCAGATGGACTAGACCAAATTGTCCAAGAACTGAAAACCGTTGAAGTCAAGGATGAAAAACTTCGAGGTCTGCGAGGTAGCTTTGTGTTGATGTATGGCGATCTGGGCCAATTATTCCGAAATACGGCGATCGCTATCTCCAAACAAGACCGTCAAGGTATTAAATCTTACCTCGAATCTCTCCAAGACGCGCACAAGCAAGATCGAGTATTAGTTCAAGAGATTAATAGCTACTGTGCTGGAAAATAACTGGAACGGGACTTATACGGTTTTCCCGTCAACGCACTACACATAGGGGGCGGACACGGGGGTACCGCCCCTACTCATGTGTGGCATTTTCAAGGGAAATTGGTATTACGCGGATATTCCGGTTTTCTATGAAAAATCGTCGATTCCGGTAGCAATGGTAGTGGATACTTTTTGACGAGAGTAGGGGCGGATTTTACGAGAAATACTTGCTACCAGCGTCAAGCATAAATAAACTCTTCCTTAACTAATGCTACCGATGCAACCGGACATGATATTAACCCAAGTTGCTAGTTACATCGAATGACACTGGTAATGGGTAATGGGTAATGGGTAATGGGTAATGGGTAATTGTATTGCATCCACAAGCCTCACACCTGCTCACCTGCTCACCTGCTCACCTGCTAGCCCAACGCAACCGATGCTACCGGAATTGATATTACGCGATCGCGCTACACAGGTTGGGGATCGGGGTTGACCTCAACCTTGTTGGTTCCATGACCGTTACCGTTGCTCTGCATCGCCGTAAAATCAACCACAGCCACGCCTTCGTAAGCATCGACAAATAGTTGCTTCAAATCGCTAATCAAGGGATAGCGGGGGTTCGATCCGGTACACTGATCGTCAAATGCTCGATCGGCAAGGTCGTCCAACTTGGCGTAAAATTCCGCCGGGGTTTCTTTAATCACATCCTTAATCGCTGAAGGAATTTCGACTTGACGCTTGAGATCTTCCACCGCCGCAATTAACCGATTAACTTTTTCAGCTTCCGTATCGCCTCCCAATCCCAAGTAACTTGCGATCCGCGCATAACGCCACATGGCATTAGGATACTTGTACTGAGAGAAAGTCGCTTGTTTAAAGGGCGCATCGGTGGCGTTGTAACGGATCGTGTGGGAAATCATCAGCGCATTTGCTAAACCGTGGGGAATGTGGAATGTTGCTCCCAATTGGTGCGCCATCGAGTGACAAATACCCAGGAAACCATTGGCAAATGCCATCCCCGCAATTGTGGCAGCATAGTGCATTTTCTCTCGCGCTTTGGGGTCGTTGGCTCCATTTTTGTATGCACTCGGCAGGTATTTAAAGATCAGTCGGATCGCTTCTAAAGCTAAACCGTTGGTATACTCGGAAGCCAAAACCGAGACGAAAGCTTCCAAGGCGTGAGTTAATGCATCAATACCCCCATAAGCAGTTAGCTTTTTGGGCATATGTAAAACTAACTCTGGATCGACGATCGCCATTGTGGGAGTCAGCGCATAGTCCGCCAGGGGGTATTTAATATCCGTGCGCCGATCTGTTACAACTGCAAACGGCGTCACTTCCGAACCCGTTCCCGATGTGGTAGGAATTGCCACCAGAATCGCTTTATCGCCTAATGGGGGTAATTCGTAGACTCGCTTGCGGATATCCATAAACCGCATCGCCAATCCTTCAAATTCTATTTCTGGATGTTCGTACAACAGCCAGATAATTTTGGCAGCATCCATCGGAGAACCGCCACCCATTGCAATAATGACATCGGGTTGGAAGGTATTAATTAATTCCAATCCTCGCTGCACGGTTTCCAGGGAAGGATCGGGTTCGACATCGTAAAAGATATCGTATTTCAATCCAATTTCATCCAGAGCTGCTTCCAGGGTATTGGTAACCCCCAAGTCGTAAAGCGGTTTATCTGTGATGATAAATGCTCGCCGTTTTCCAGCTAATTCTCGAATCGCAACGGGTAGCGCCCCAGATTTAAAGTAAACTTTGGGCGGGATGCGGAACCAAAGCATATTTTCTCGGCGTTCTGCTACTGTTTTAATATTTAGCAGGTGACGGGGTTCGACGTTTTCGCTGATTGAATTACCGCCCCAAGTGCCGCAACCTAAAGTTAAAGATGGATCGAGGCGGAAGTTGTAAAGGTCGCCAATCGCACCTTGGGAAGAAGGGGTATTAATCAACACCCGCGCGGTTTGTACTTTATCTTCAAACCGCTTGATATGTTCTGTATTCGCCGGAGATGTGTAAAGAACTGCGGTGTGACCGCGTCCGCCAAATTCTACCAATTGCTCGGCTTTTTCTACCGCATCTTCGTAGTCTTTTGCCCGATACATTGCCAGAATCGGCGAAAGTTTTTCATAAGCAAATGGTTCGTCTTTGCCAACTTTTTCGACTTCACCAATTAGCACTCTAGTATCTTCTGGAATGGAAAAACCGGCTAATCCTGCCAGCTTTTGGACTGGTTGTCCGACTATTTCCGCGTTGAGGTGTCCGTTGACAATAATTTGATTGCCGAGTTTTTCCCGCTCTTCAGGAGTGACAAAATAAGCTCCCCGCGCGATAAACTCTCGCTTGACTTCCTCATACACATCATCCACAACTATCACCGATTGTTCGCTGGCACAAATCATGCCATTGTCGAAGGTTTTGCTGAGAATAATCGAGGAAACCGCTAGTTTTAAATGCGCGGTAGAATCAATCACTGCGGGCGTATTTCCTGCCCCGACTCCCAATGAAGGACGACCGGAAGAATAAGCCGCTTTGACCATTCCCGGCCCACCCGTGGCCAGAATTAAGCTAATATCCGAATGCTGCATTAAAGCTTGCGACAACGGCACGGAAGGCTCATCAATCCAACCGATAATGTTTTCGGGCGCCCCGGCATCTACGGCTGCTTGGAGGATAATTTTTGCGGCTTCAATCGTACAGTTTTTCGCCCGTGGGTGGGGTGAAAAAATAATCGCGTTGCGGGTTTTGAGGGCGATTAGGGCTTTAAAAATTGCGGTGGCAGTTGGGTTGGTGGTGGGAACAATTCCGGCTAAAATCCCCACTGGTTCGGCAATTTTTTGAATGCCAAAGGCTTTGTCTTCTTCAATGACGCCGCAGGTTTTGTCCTGTTTGTATTTGTTGTAGATTATTTCTGAGGCGAAGTGGTTTTTGATCACTTTATCTTCTACCACTCCCATGCCGGTTTCTGCTACTGCCATTTTGGCGAGGGGAATGCGCGCAGCATTGGCGGCTAGAGCAGCTTTTTTGAAGATTGCATCGACTTGCTCTTGCGTGTAGGTGGCGTATTCAGCTTGCGCTGCTTTCACTCGCCGAATCAATTCTTCTAATTCTTGAACGTTCGTAACTCTCATAATTTTTCAGTCCTTGACATCAACTTTCAGACTGTCATTATCTGGGTGAATGAATGTGTTTTTGCTGGCAATTGTAGCTCCTGCTTTCAACAGGTTTGACGATTTAATGAAGGGAAAATTTACCAGTTTTTGCCTGCTGCAACAATTGGCAATAACACTAACGATTGTTTCTGGGCTGTTAGGGAGTAATGAAGGTTTTTCCTGTTACTTCTCTGGGAGACTACTTTGATTGTAAAGAAGATTTGGGGTAAGTTGCAAAAGTTTAAAATAGATTTCAGGATCGCTGGTGGTTAGTGGCAAGCTAAAGCAGAAACCCGGTTTTTTGAAAAAACCGGGTTTCTTAAGCATGCTAATGCGTTATAATTAAAGTTAACTGCGAGTTATAGTGCTAATGGCTAATGGCTAATGGCTAATTGATAGCTCTGCCAGTCTTGTCTTAGCAACCTCACACCTCAGCAAAGTGCCTGTGTGAAGTAGAAGGCAGCGGACGCATCCTCCCCTCAACCTAAGTACGCACATTTGCGGAATTTTGGGTGAGCGATACCTGGGAAGCACGTATCGCTCAAACTCCATCTTATTTCGGCTGCACTATAAACTTAGAGTTAATTTTTTCAGCTTTCCCTTCTTTAACCAAAGCTTGATGAATCAACGCCGCCACTTCAGCGCGCGTCACCATTTTGTTAGGATTGAGGACTGCCGCATTTGGATGATTCACGACTAAACCCGCTGCAGTTGCTGCCGCAACGGCGTTTTTGGCATAGGCGGGAATTTGATTGGCATCTTTGTAAACTTGTAAAGTTTTACCTGGATCGGCGGGGGGTTGTAAACCCAAACCATTGGCAAGGGCAACAATAGCTTGCACTTTGGGAATTTGTTGTTTGGGTTGGAAGGTATTTCCGGGATATCCTTTTAAAAATCCGGTTCGGGTTGATTTGTCAATCGCCTCAGCTGCCCAGAAATCTGACGGGACATCCTTATATTCCACTGCCTCCCGCACGGGGTTGTGGTCAAAAATTTTTTGCGTCATTAACGCAAATTCAGCGCGGGTTACAGGTTGATTCGGTTTAAAGTAATCCTGCGGAAAACCCCAAATGAAACCGCGCGTTTGCAGCGATTGAATAAAGGGTTTTGCCCAGAAGTTATCCGGAACATCGACAAATTTAACCGATTTCGCTGCCGGGGTAGTTTTTGCACGGGGTGGAGGCGCGACAATCACCGGAATCGCCGGAATCACTCTAGCGACTGTTCCTCCAGGTGAAGGTACGGGAATGGGAGTGGGTGATTCTTTGGTGGGAGCAATTACTACAGGCACTCCGGGTGTAGGCGTAACCGTTGCTAAGGGGACTGGTTTAGTAGGTACAATCCTGGTAGAAGGAATTGGCACTCCCGCTTGTGGGGCGGGTTGTGGAGATTCTACGATTCCAGTTACAGTGGGAGGACCTTTAAAGCGTTCGTCTCTTCCAAGCACCCAGAACAAAATCGCGCCGATGGTAGTAAATGCAACCAAGATGCCGATAAAATCATCAAATCCTAAGTCGCGTCGGCGGGATGATTGTGGCTGTGGGCGGGGCGAATCTGGGGAAGGGGAATTAGTCATTTTTTTCCACCTATCGCAACGGTAATGCCATCGCGATTAGTTTAACCCACCAGCGTTGGTTCTCCAATAGGTTGGGCGAAGTGTTTTTCGATTAAGTCGGGTATTTCTTGGGGACTGACGCGCCGATAATTGGTTTTATCGGGCATTATGACTATATTTGGCCCTGCTTTGCATTGTTTCATGCAGCCGGTTTTTTTGATGGTAACAGAGTCTTCTAATCCGCGATCGCGCAATTCCCCCGCCAGTGCTTTACATACTTCCATCGCCCCTTTCTGGCAGCAATCGGATTTTTCACACACTAATATACAAGCTGGCGGTTTGGCAGCCTTTGCTGTCACTGGGGGTGGGACGTTAGCGTTACTCGGAACTGTAAGCTTTACTTCATATGCTTTTAATTTAAGTTGACCGCGCTTCCAGTCTAGGATGCGATCGCCACTCACTTCGATCCAATCTCCCGGTATTAAACCCTGGCTGAGGGAACCCCGGATTGATTTTGACAGTTTGATGCAATATTCACCCTCGGCGGTGGCGAGGCGCAAGCCTTTGACTTTGTAGCCGTCTTCCAGAATAAATCCCACAAACCGTCCTTTCAGACAGAATTCTAATATTTGAGCGCTTTTGCAGTGACTCACGATCTTCTTCCTCCTTTATTTCAGTAATTTTTCTCAATTGTGCTGGCTGTTTCTCACTTATCCTTAGCTTTTGTTAAGGTTTGCAGTGCCAACAACGGTGCAGCCAGAATGTCATTTCGCGCCGCTTTGCGCTTAACTGTCGCACCACACTCCACAGTTGCAAAGCCGCTGTGGGTGTATTTATTTCGGCTTGTAAGTAACCGTCGCTAGAACACCAACAGGGGATGCCTAACTCTTGCAGTCGTTGATAAACTTGCCAGCGATCGCCACGCTGAACTAGCACCAACTGCATCGCTGGTGCCTGATTCTGAGATTGCTCCATCAAAACTCGCTCGTTCTAAATGCAAATTATTCTCAATTTATTTGTATTATAAGCGACGGTTCGCCAATTGCAAGTAATTTTCAATTGCTCTTCACAGAATCTTTAGGGAATTCAACAATCATTAAGAAATATTTATAGAACCCGCAGCAGACTGGGAATGCTATCCACGGAGTCTAAAGTGCGAATTTCGTCAAGTGCTTGGTGAAAATCGCCTTCGCGGACATCGTGGGTAACGACGACAATTTCGGCGAACTCGCCCTGGAAACCCGTCTGGACGATAGATTCAATGCTGACGCCGTGGTTGCCGAAACTCGTTCCCAGCTTACCGATCACCCCTGGACGATCTTTGGTGAGAAAGCGGGCGTAAAAGCGGGTCGTTAATTCTTCGATGGGAGCAATTTTGCAGTAGTGTTGGTGGGTGCAGGTGAGAAGCGGATGGAGATTGGTAATTGGTAATGGGTAATTGGTAATTGGTGATGGGGAATTCTCCTCTGCTGCCACAGGCGAGACGCCTGTGCTACGATGCCCACCTGCACTCTTAAGCACGGCGGCGATGTTTAAAATATCGGAGACGACGGCGCTGGCGGTGGGACCTGCACCCGCACCGGGACCGAAGAACATGACTTGACCGATGGGGTCGCCTTCGACCAGTATTGCGTTGTAGACGCCGCTGATGCTGGCGAGGGGGTGAGTTCGGGGTACTAATGTGGGATGGACGCGCAGGCGCAGACGGTCGGTAGGATCGTCTTGGAGCATTTCGCGGTTGGCGATCGCCAGCAATTTGATTACAAATCCCAACTTATCGGCATAGGCGATATCGGCGGCGCTGACTTGGGAAATGCCTTCGCGATAGACATCTTCTAATTTGATTCGTCCGCCAAACGCGAGTGAAGCGAGAATGGCGATTTTATCGGCGGCGTCAAAACCATCGACATCGGCGGTGGGGTCGGCTTCAGCGTATCCTAATTTTTGAGCTTCGGCGAGGACATCGGCAAAATCTGCCCCTTCGGTTTGCATCCGGGTGAGGATATAGTTAGTCGTGCCGTTGACAATGCCGATTACCGAGCGAATGCGGTTAACGCCTAAAGCTTGTTTGAGGGGTTGAATTACGGGGATACCGCCGCCGACGGCAGCTTCTAACAAGACGTAAACCCCCGCCTCATTGGCTGCGTCGTAGATTTCATCGCCAAAACGGGCGATAACGGCTTTATTTGCGGTAACGACGTGCTTACCGTGGGATATGGCTTTGAGGATAAGCGATCGTGCCGGTTCCAATCCGCCGATGACTTCGACTACGATATCGACATCAGGATCGGTGACGATTGATTCTAAATCGCTGGTGACGGCGCCTGGGGGGAGTTGGACGGGGCGGGTTTTTTCAGGATTGCGCACCCCGACGCGATAGATTTCTAACTCCTCTACCAGCGGGTTACGCCCAGAAGGGTCGAGTAAAATCTGTGCAGTTCCCGTACCAACCGTTCCCAGTCCGAGCAAACCGATTTTAAAAGCCACGCTTCTGACCTATACCGACTAAATTCTTGCCAAAACCATTTTGACATCTAGGGTGCGATCGCTGAAATTTACTTTCGCTTAAATTACAGGACTTAGGCAGCACGAGAAAAGAAACCGGGTTTCTTGGGTCGAATCGACTGCGCCCGCACTTCCACCGCTGTTGGATACTGAGGATCGCGATCTGTAGCGATGCTTGAGCGATCGCGTCACAGTGGGAGGTGCTAAGAGGTTGACTAAATAGCCAAATTATTACTCATTCCTCCTCAAACTTGTCTATCTTGAGGAAGTTGTCAGGGATTGACATAGAAGTAGCCTATTGGTAATCTATGAGAAATGCCGAAAACCAAGGCTGAAAAAGTATCTGGTTTGTAAACCACAGTCGATTCAAAACTAGCCAGCCTGTAAAAAGGTCGAACAGTCAGTCCGCCGCGATTCGTTAAATAAGCTGAAAATAATGGATGAACAATGGCTCTTAGCTTCAGCATAAAAGATGGACAGTAAAATAGGGTGGGCTACACCCGAATTTCCTAGTGGACAAGAAGGATCCGACTCCCTTGGATGAAGCAGGAAGCAGACTCTCTAGAATTAGTTGTTCTAGTTAAATGGTGAGACTTGAATAGGTTTAGCCAAGTTTTGTGTAGCACTCTGTCGGTGCGATCGCCACATCTGGTGCAATGCCAACTTTGTTAATGTCGCGATCGCCAAACCTAGAAACCGGGTTTCAAGCTGCTTCCGCGAGTGCTAGGGGTGTGCATATCTCTAGTTCTCAAGCGACGATTTTTCCCAGAAACCCGGTTTCTTTGAACTTAAAGATAGTCACCGCCAGCGCCAATCCATCCTTTAAGCCTCGAACAGATTATAATAATACCCAATCGCACTAACGACCTCGATGAAAAATCTAGCTCTATTATCTGCCACAGTTCTAGCTGCCACATCTGGATTAGTTTTCGGGACAATGCAGTCCGCTTCTGCTTTAACTTGGAACTGGAATTATTCTGGTACTGGCACAACGGCAAGCGGTACTTTCACCACTGATGACACCCCTGACAGTTTAGGTTTTTACCTGATTACTGGAATTACTGGAACGCGCAACGGCGAAACAATTACAGGTCTGCTACCTGCCGGGATACCAATACCGGGAAACGAACCTTTCAATATTGACAATTTAATTAGTTTGAATCCTCAGCAGTTAACTGGTGAGGGTTTTGGTTATTCCACTTCGGGGGGAAACTATGCTAGTCCATTTTTCGCTAGTTTTTTGCAGCCCCCTGGTTATTTAGAGGTTTTTTCTGCCTCCCCATTTATACCAGGTTTTGAAAATTTAGGGCCGGAAGATAGTGAGTTGCGCATTAGTTTTTCTGCAACCATAACCAGCGTCCCCGAACCATCTTCTACATTAGGTCTACTAGCCCTTACCAGTCTAGGTGCAGGTTCGCTATTAAAACGCAAATGCAATCAGCACAAACCTACAGAGAACTAGACAACTGAATCTGTCTATTATGCTGCAAGAAAAGGCTAAAATACAACGTACAAATTAACAAGTAATATCAAATCCGGTTGCATGGGAATAATTAGCTTTCTTGCCAATTGCTAATTGCTAATTGCTAATTGCTAATTTGACATACAGGTTGTAATTCCGATGCAACGGTCAACGATATAAAGGCTAGATTCCCAACTGCTTATATCAAATAGAAAAAATAATGCCACATATTGGAGATTCCCCTAAATCCCCCAAAACAGCGGGGGAGTTAAAACCTAGTCTTGTTCCCCCCTTTTGTAGGCGAAGCCTTCCCGCAGGGTAGGGAGGCTAGCGGGGATCAACCATTTGTAGTAAATCAAGTTGCTAGTTATCTCTCTCCTTGCGGCTAATGGCTAATGGCTAATGGCTCAATCAGGAAAAATTCTAGATTAGCAATTAGCAATTAGCAATTAGCAATTACCCATTAATTCAAAATGCGTAAGTCCTGCTGGTATTGATAGACACCCCAGAGTGCAACTGCCCCGACTATCAGTAACAGCCATTCTGCGGGTTCGGGTACGCCACTAATGAGATTAATATTGGGCTGTGGCAGTTGTTGGTCTTCCACTTCGCGGTCAAAGCGATCGCTTTGTTGTTCTGCCTGTTTCAACTGTTGCCGCTGTTGGTCGTTCACCAACACAATCATTGAAGAATAAGGCGTGACAATGCCGTATCGCTTCGCGGCAGAATGAATCGCATCGAGTTCTTTGATTTCGTTGGGTTGCAGGTAGCGACTCAGATGGGTCGTCCACTGACGGGCAGCCAAAGCACCAAAGCCTTCTGGAGCAGGATTAGCATCTACGGCATCTTTTGTCAAGTACCAGGCATAGCCATCCACCAGATTCAAGAAAGATGTACCCATGCCGCGACTGGGTTGCGTTCCAATGCGCTGCATCACGGTTTGCACCTCAGTTGCCACTCCGCCATCGCTGTTCTGAATAGCTTTTAAGGTGGCGTCATCGTAGCCAAACGCCAAGCCACCCAGATGCACAAACCACACGGGGGCTGGCATTGCGCCTGCCAACTGGCGATCGCTGTTCAACTCATAGCTACCCGGATCGGTAATGACCACAATGGCATCGTAGTTTTTGTTACCGCGCAATTGCTGGAACTGCGCCAGCATGTCCTTGGGCTGAACCATGCCATAGAACAAGACCTTTTGCGGCTCGAAACTGCCAATATCGAGCAGCTGGGGGGTTGCTTCAGCTTTGGTTAGGTACAAGTCGGCGATGTTTTGTTTGACGATATTATCTTTCAGCCAGCGGAAGGTATCAGTCACTTGCTGACGATGTGCCTTCATGCTGTAAGAACTGTCTAAAATTACGGCAAATCGTTTCCCTTGGGGTAGCTGGTAGTCATTTTTGGCAAACGGGGTGGCTAGTACGCGAGCGCCCCAAGGCAGGGTCATCTGGTGCGCGGTGGCTGGTGTTTTATCAGCCGGAAGCGTTGCTGGAAGCCACTGGTTAGATCCAGAAACCGTCTTGCCATTGATGACGCGCTTGGTTGCTTTAGTCCAAAAGATATTGCGTTGCTCGCGCAGTTCGGGCAATCGCCAACCTGCTTCTTGCTTCAGCACCTTGTAGCTGAACCAGAGATACATCTTAGCTGGCTGATTCCTCCAAATCCCGTCTGGTCCGAAGGTTTGCCCCTTTGGGGGTACGGGGAATGCCCGCAGACGATATTGCTGAGGCCCCACCTGCTCCAGCAGTGCCGGATCGACATTGCGAACCACCTGGTTGGTATAAACCTGCTGGGCAGCCCCCCGTGGCGAAATAACAAAGGGATATTTCTTGGGAACATTGGCATCATCGCTCAGCCAAACGCCGGTAATTGCTGCGCTTTCCGGCAACGAGAAATAGTAGAGTATTTCTTCGGCAACGGTGGTTTTGTTTTGATACACCTAAAAATACCGGGAGCGTGGTAGCCCCGCATTTTTAAATCGGGGCGGAAACGCGATGCGAGCAGATTTATCTGCCGTCAATATTAGGTGAATTTAATTAATATTAACACTCAGGTTAAAAGCAGTAAATTATAATTTAACTTACAGCAACAAGAGGTGATAGCAATTGGCTAAAAGCAAGACTTCATCATTCATCACAGAAATTCCACTGATTGTAGATAGTAAACAACAGCAAGAACTACTGTCTCGTTTTCAAGCAGCGAGACAACTATACAATGCTTGCCTGAACGAAGCAATGGTAAGAATGAATCTTGTGAAAAGCTCAGAAGCCTTCCAGCAAGCCAAACAAATACATAGAGAAGCCAAGAAAAAAAGAAGTGACGCATTCAACGCTGTAAGAATTGCCTACAGATATTCTGACTACGACATACAGGCTTATGCAACAATTGTCAGCAATCGCTCAAAATGGATAGCTCAACTGCTTGACTCAAATACCCAACAAGTTTTAGCCACTCGCGCTTTTAAAGCCAGCGAAAAAGTCATGTTTGGGCGAGCCAAAAAGGTTCGCTATAAAGTACCTT
>NZ_BLAY01000026.1 GCF_020521235.1 Microseira wollei NIES-4236
TCTCCCCAAAGCAACAAGCTCATTATGCAGAATTGAATGGCAAATTGGGTCATGCTCGCAAAAAAGCCGGAGATTTAGAAACTGCCGCAGTTTACTTTCAAAAAGCCCTGGAACTGAATCCCAACTTAAACGAGTTTAAGACAGATTTACCTCAATAGTTCGGGAGCATTTCATCCACCGTGATTCACGGTGGATGAAATGCGACGCGGCGGTTTTAACCGCCGTCAAATAGTTAAGTTTTCAGGACTTATGCAAAAAAACAAAGGGCGCTCCGAAAAATGGTGGGTTTCCATGAGCAAGATTGACGCATCACCTTTGTTTTTGGCCCCGCGTGCTAGAGTCCTGGTTTTGTGTTTAGGGAGAACAGTCGTAAGCACCTATAGAATCAAGTCTGGTCGATAAAAGAAAGCGTCATGATTGTCTACTAATTCAAAGCCAAAGGGAAAAGCGAGCAGTATCGGAAAATAGATGAAGCTATCCGTACATTTCAATTTATCCGCAATAAAGCTATAAGGTTTTGGATGGACAATCGTGGCGTCAAATTGTCTCTTGCTAAGCAAGTTAAGTGCCATCTTAGCCAAGGAATTTGAATTTGCTAGTTTTCTACAGCGGATTGCTTTCTTAGTGAGGTACAGCCTTAAGGCTTCGTTTGTCAAGCGGCAGCATTAATGCTGCCGCTTGACAAACAAAGGTGTACCTCATACGACTGCAATCCGCTGTAAACTCTCAAGCTAGACTTGCGGCTACCGAACGAGCATCCTGTTCAATTCAACGTTTTTACGACAACTGCAAGTCTGGACATCCGGGCAAAAAAGGCTATCCAAAATTACAAAAAAACAATCGTTCCGTTGAATATAAACAGACAGGCTGGAAGCTTTCAGAGAACCGCAAGTCTATCAATTTTATTGATAAATGTGGCATTGGCAGGCTAAAACTTTTTGGGGCTTATGACTTGCACTATTACCAAATCGACCAGATTAAGCGCGTCAGAATTATTCGTCGCAGCGATGGATATTACGTTCAATTCGCGATCGATGCAACTCGTCATATCAGCATTCAACCTACTGGTAAAACAATTGGCTTGCATGTTGGAATATCAGCTTTCTACACCGATTCTCAAGGTCATCAGGTAGAAAATACCCGTCACCTGCTTCAGTCCGAAAAAGCTCCATCAGCGGTTGCAGTGCCGCATTTCTAAACAGAAAAAGGGTTCTAACAACCGCAAAAAAGCGGTTAATCGATTAGGGCGCAAACTTCTATTAGTTTCCCGCCAGCGTCAAGAGCAATGCCCGTTAAAACGGCATTGTGCGTCGTAAAATCTAACGATTTTGTGGCGTTCGAGAAATTGCAAGTCCGAAACATGGTTAGGAACCATCCCCCCGCCTGAGGCACCCCCCTTAATCAGGGGGGTTGGGGGCGATGCGATGCTGCAAGGGTCGCAGTTCACGCAGTGGTTGGAGTATTTGGGCAAAGTTTATGGTCGAGTTGTGGTGCTCTACAGAACTTGGCTAAACTTGGTCAAAGTTTACCATTCAACCAAAATAACTTTTGGAGGGTCTGCTTCCTGCTTCCACCAAGGGAGTCGGCTCCTTCTTGTCCACAGGCGTCAATTCCGCACGGGGCCGAGCGTACTCGCAAGATCAACAAAAAAAAAATTGAGCTTGTGCGAAACATGTTTCGCGGTTTTTGTGCCTTGGTTTTCGGCAACCCATCTAACTTACCACAAAAATACCTGCTCGTTGCGAGTCGGTATGGTTAAGTTTAGTTAAATTTTTGGCTATTTAGTCATGCTCTCGCACTTGGCAACAAGTCTCTTGCAAGATCGCTCGTTGAACCAAGAATCCCCCATCTTTTAAGTGGGGGAGTGTCAATTTAGTCACCAGAAGTTAAAGCAGGCAGAAGCAGCTGAGGGTTAAGCCCAATAGACCGAATCGCGATTATCAGGTAAAATAGACCACGCTGTAGGAGTACAGCAATGCTGTGCTACTAAAACAGATGACCGCTTCGTCAAGAAATGTAAAAAAAGATTAAAAACAGGATATCATGCAAGGCTTAAACTTGAGTAAAGTCCAGTTTACCAACCAATCTGATGTAGTCAATCCAGGTACGGAGATATTCAATCCCAAATTCTCCGCTGTAGCTACATTGAAAGGTGACGATCAAATCATCGGTACTGCCAATTTAACTGGTGATTTCGCTTTCTCTGCCTTTGTCGAGAGCGCAGCTAATCGTGGCAATGCCATCGCTTCTGGCAACCTGAGTGGGAAGGCTACCGTTGCTGTAGATGCGATTAAAAACGAAGGCAGTATCAATACAAACCAGGGACGCGATATAGTCAGGGGCACCGCAACAGCTGATATCACCGCCACAGCAGCGACAATGTCTCAGGTCACAGCCATTGCTAATCGGACAAATGCTAGTGCGATCGCCAATGCTTTTGCCAACCTTAACATCAAGGCGACTGCCGACGGCATTGATAACTCCGGTGGTCAGATTAACACCGGTCAGGGGAGTGACACCGTGGATGGCGATACCATAGGTTCTGTGGCTGCGGTAGCATTGGCTAGGGCAGATGCTTCAGCCATCGTCGATGCTATCTGCAAAGCCCCTATGTCTGAAGGTCTCACAGCTTTCGCCGCAGCGATAGCTAAAAGTTTAGCTTAATCCAAAAGAAGCCCCACCTCCTACCCGAAGGGAGGCGTGGGATGAATTTTGGGGCAATGACGAATTGACCCCCGACCTATGTTTCCCGGTAACGCGGGAGTGGGGTCGATGAGGAATTGCCTGTCTCTGGTATTTTTAACGAGTCAATTAACTCATCAATTACTTGAGTCATTGTCTTTTCTGTCAAAGCGGCATATAAACGAAGCTTATTTAATCTTCGTTCTGATGTTCTAACTCTAATATATTTGTCTTTCATTTTGTTTCCTCATTGCTTCCTCATCAGCATAGATATAATAAGGAGGATGCCAAAAGTGTTGTTAAATTACCAGTATCGCGCTTACCCGAATACCAATCAAAAACTAGAACTGAATACTTGGTTGAGGGTTTGCCGATATTGGTACAACAAGCAACTAGGAGACAGATTTGATTGGTGGGAACACAACCGCACTTCAATTAACGCTTGTTCAATTGTCAGTTGTCCTTTGCCTCAACTACGGGAAAATCCAGATTTATACTCTCAAAAGAAACAGCTTCCTATTATTAAAGAAGACTTACTTAAAATAGGTTATTCTGGAGAATTACTAGATTTTAATCGTGTCCCATCCCAGACATTGCAGGATGTTTGTAAACGGGTAGACAAAGCTTTTTCTCGTTTTATTCAAGGCGACAGTAGTGGAAATCGTAGCGGGAAACCACGTTTCAAAAATGCTGCACGTTACCGCACCATCAGGATTGAAGGTCAAGCCATCACTATTGAGCGTATTGAAAAAAATTGGTTGTTCCTATCCTTCTCAAAACTCAAAGGTTGGATTAAAGTGCGTTTGCACCGTCGTTTACCTGATGGTTTTGTACTGAAAAATATTCTTGTTACTGGTAAAACAGACGGATGGTACATCACAATTTGTCTAGAAGACCCCAAGGTACCAACCTTTACACCCGATGAAGTAGTCCCAACCTGGGACAACACCCTTGGATTGGACGCGGTGTTGCATGAAGACGATTACTTGGCAACTTCAGAGAATATCAAATTACCAGCGTTGAAGTCTTTCAGAAAGTCTGAAAAGCGGTTGGCTAAAGTTTCTAGCCGCAAGTTTACCAAGAAAAAAGGTAGTAAATCACGCCGTAAATTGGCTAAACGGGAAGCGCGGGAACATCAACGTATTGCTAGGGCCAGAAAAGACCACGCTTTTAAGACTGCTCATGCAGTAGTTCGGACAAACAAAAAAGTTTTTGCCCACGAAGATTTAAACCTAAAAGCTTTGTCAAAGCGGAAAAAAGCTAAACAGGATGAGGATGGCAAATACTTACCCAATGGTCAATCAGCCAAGTCTGGGTTGAACAAATCCTGGAACGATGCTGCATTTGGACAGTTTTTCAAAATTCTAGAATACATAGCTGGAAAAGCTGGGGCTAGGACAATAGCAGTAAAACCTGCATACACATCTCAGTTGCTCGCATACCGTGACGAGTTTATCTTCACCAATGGCGATATACGCCAGTACTGGGACGAAAAAGAATTGCTTTGGGTTGACCGCGACATCAATGCCGCTATCAACATAAAGCGCGTTGGGCTGGGACTGTTCCCAACGATAAAACGCCGTAAAGGGAATCCGGTAGTGAGTGATTCTACTACTAATAGTACCTCGAAGGAAGTTCTGGAAACGTTAAGAACGTGCCAGAAGCCTACACTTACCCGAAGGGAAGTGTAGGTAGTTCACCTCAGGCAACCATCACCGCCACCGGCATTAAGAATATGGGAGGCATAATTACCAGTGGCAAGGGTAACGATACTCTCAGTGCTAGTGCCACTTCTAGTGCTGCTACCTTTGCAGGTGTTTATGGTTCTAGTTTTGCTAGTGCCAGTCCCGAGAATCAAGCTTTGGCTATAGCTGTTATCAATGCTACTGCTAAGGCTTCTGACCAGGCGATCGCCATTGACAACACTGGAAGCGGCGTTATTCGTACCGGAACTGGAGACGATACTATAGAAGCTACTGCTAAGGCTTCTAACAAGGGGATCGCCATTGACAACGTTACAGGCTGGATTACTACCGGAGATGGAAACGATACTATCTCGGCCCAGGCTACCGGATCAAACTCTTACGGCATCTTTGGCGGCCGTATTGATATGGGACAGGGAGACGATCGGGCGATCGCCTCCAGTTTTGCAGGTGGCGTCAACATAAACATGGGAGAAGGTAAAGACTTTGTTCAAGGTTTCGGTGACGCTACAGTCGATGGTGGTAAAGAGTCCGATATACTCAGCCTTGGCTCTTACAATCGAGACAGCTTTAAGATCAGTTTTGGCGCTAACAATGGTGCTAATTTTCAGCTAGATGGCATTACCATGACCACCACCGGATTTGAGCAATTCCAATTTGCCGGTGGTGTAAGTTACACCTACAATCAGTTAATGACAGCTTAATCAGAGAACAAGGTTTCCCAATTTATAGCGGTTTTCAACTCAGCTAACCCCGCATTCCTCTCCCGTCTCACCCCCAGGGTAGCGTCAGAGGAATGCGGGTAAAAAATGACGGGAAACGCCCCCAGTTTTTACCATTTCAACTGCTATTGGTTGATCGGTGTTCCCTAACAAATATGTAATAACAATTGACCAGCAAACACTTGTATTACACCCTTGTATTCTATTAAGATATTACCATGAAATATACATTCCAGTACAAAACACTTCCAACAACCAAACAAAACCTAGAACTTAATCTTTGCTTACGAATTTGCCAGGACTGGTATAACCGTCAATGAGGTGACAGATTTGATTGGTGGGAACATAACCGCTCTCCCCTGACGCAAACACCAAAGTTTCTCTGAAAAATCGTTGATTTGTCAACTAGAGATGTAGGTCGAAACTTTGGTGATGGCCTCTTCGTGGGTAAGTCCCGAAACCGTCAAACTCTCTCCCCAGCTCCCCAACTATGCGGTTAAAACCGCAGTCAATATGCTGAAAATAGCGGATTAAGCATACAGCCAAGTAAATTTTTGTGTTGGGAGAGATGCAGCAGTTGTAAGCAACCTATATAATCGAAGTAGGTCGATTAAAGAAAACGTCATGATTGTCTACATAATTTAAAGCAAAAGGAAGAATTGAGCAATATGGGAAAATAGATGAAGCTATCTGCACATTTCAGTTGTTCCGCAACAAAACTATACGGTTTGGATGGAAAATCGTGGCGTTAAGTTGTCCCAATTGAGCAAGTTAAGGCGTTTTAGACCGCGACCATAATTGGGCGGCACTCAACATTTTGGATAAAGCGTTAAAATAAACTGGTTATCAATTAAGTACCGTGGGACACAGGTCAACCTTAAAGGCGCAGGCGTGAGAAGATCCTAATCTCGGACTTGGCAACAAGTCTCTTGCAAGATCGCACGCCCGTGCCAAGAATCCCCCGTCCGGAATGCGGGGGAGTGTCAACTTCCTGGAGATTGAATATGACAGATTCTCAAATCCTCGAACTTGCGGTTCAATATCATCGATCCCATCGCTTCACCGAGGCTGAGCAGGCTTATCGCCAGGTGCTGAAAGAACAGCCTCAACATCCAGAAGCATTATACGGGTTAGGTATGCTGGCACAGCAGTTAGGGGAACCCCAAACTGCTGAACAGTGGCTAAGTGCCGCTTCCCAAGTCCAGCCGGATTCTGTTAAGATTTGGTTCAGCTTAGGCAATTTGCGTTTAGCTCAAGAGCAGTTTGACTCAGCGGCGCTCGCTTATTCTCAAGCTCTAGCCCTAAAACCTGACTCACTGCCAATTTACAACAATTTGGGCTATGCTCTGCAACAACAAGGACTATTTGACGAAGCAATTAACTACTATCAAAAAGCTCTAGAATTAAAGCCAGACTTTATAGAAGCAGATGCGAATTTGGGCAATGCGCTGCACGCCCAAGGCAAGCTCTCCAGCGAGCAACAATTGCATTATGCACAATTGAATCACAAATTGGGTGTAGCCCGGAAAAAAGCAGGGGATGGGAAGACTGCTGTGGCTTATTATAGGCAAGCGATCGCGCTGCAACCCGATTTGGTAGAAGCTCATAAGAACTTGGGGGTGGTGTTTGAAGAGCAAGGGGAGTTAGAGGAAGCGATCGCATCCTATCAAAAAGCTTTGGAGATCGATCCCAACTGCGGGGAAGTCTACTATAACTTAGGCAAAATTTACCAAGACCAGCACAACTTAACAGCGGCAGCTTCTGCTTATCGACAATGGTTAAAGCTGCTCAATCCCCACTATGCCAAAGCGGTGGAAACCCAAAGCGATTCTGCGGCTGCCCAAGAAGACCATACACCACCCCCGCTCCCCCAACAAGAGGTGATAGTGGGAGGGCATCAGTTCCCAGCAATTCCGACAGTGACAAATCCTGAACAGCCTCGACCTTTCTGGAGTGTGGTGATCCCAGTCTATAACCGCAGGGACTATCTGCTCGAATGTCTCGCCAGCGTGCTAGCGCAATGGTCAGGGGAAGAGGAAATGGAAATTTTGGTGATTGACGATGCCAGTCCGTCGCCCCTGTTGGAACTGGTAAATTCCATTGGCAGAGGAATAGTACGCTACTACCGCAATCCCCAAAATCTGGGACTGCCAGGAAATTGGAATGCAGGCGTTGCCATCAGTCGAGGTGAGTGGATTCATCTGCTGCATGACGATGACTATATCCTCCCAGGTTTTTATGCCCGCCTCAAGCAAAGTTTAGAGGGATGTTCCGATTCAATCGGGGCGGCTTTTACAGGATATGAAAATATTAACGAGCAAGGGGAGGTAGTTTTCGCCAAAGAATTGTATGAACAGAGAGGAATTGCTCAGGATTGGCTGCAACGGATTGGCATAGTGAACTCGTTGAATATGCCGGCGGTGGTCATTCGTCGGTCAGCCTATGAACGATTGGGAGGATATCATCCTGAGTTGACCTATACGAGTGACTGGGAGTTGTATAAACGCCTTGCCGCTTTTTATGATGCGTGGTACGAACCGGGAATTTTGGCTCGTTGGCGTCAGCATTCCCAGAATAAAACCATTGAAATGTTATTATCTGGCGATCAGATGACATCGATCCGCCGTGCCATCGAGATTTCCGAGAGTTATCTTCCTACGGATTGTTGTGC
This sequence comes from Microseira wollei NIES-4236, assembly GCF_020521235.1. Lineage (GTDB taxonomy): Bacteria > Cyanobacteriota > Cyanobacteriia > Cyanobacteriales > Aerosakkonemataceae > Microseira > Microseira wollei. Next base: position 7,779 of record NZ_BLAY01000026.1, read on the forward strand.
AGAAATTACGGCAAAATCTCGCAGCTATAACTTTAATTCTTGTTTAAAATTCACGGCAATTCCGCTGAAAAATGGTAATCTGAAAGGAGCTTTGCAGATGCTTCAAGAAGCTCTCAAAATCGATCGATCTCCTGAAGCAGTCGCCAAGTTATTCGTCTGGTTAGCTCAAGATGAAGCGGCTCCTCTAAGGGATAAGATTGTCTCCAAATTGCTCTCGATACCTTTGATCGACGAGATGAAGCGCCATTAAAGGTCAAGCAAAATGAGAGCAGTTTCTCCAGTTTTATCATCTTGAACAGACTAAGCTGAGGTGTAAAAGTTATGGCAATTATTCCAGTTGAAAATCCAGTCATTAATCCATCTTCCTTTGAGCCACAAAATCGACTAGATGGGATCAGCGGTGTGATGCTAATTCACAATGAAGCAGAATTTCTGTCCCAGGTAATCGAAACTTGGATTGACGCTGTAGATGAATTAGCGATCGCTTTTAATAACTGCACGGATAATACCCCTCAAATAATAGAAGAATATCAGCGGAAGTATTCTGACAAAATCAGAGCTTTTCATTACTTGCACCAGGTATATTCACCCAACACTAAAGAGCAAGTAGAATCGGAGACAAATGATGTCCGTTCTTTCTGCTATTATGCCAATTTTACCATCAGTAAAACTCGATATAAAACCTGTGTCTTGATTAATGGAGATCACGTCGGTATTCCCGCTCGTCTGGAGAGGATTTATCAGTATTTGAAAAAAAATCCTATTCAAAATACGGCATTGTTTTTTTCAGGAGTGAATCTTTGGAAAAAGCCAAATGATCTGCGGTATTACGTCAATGTAAAAGACGTTGCGCTCGGGGACGGAGATCTTGCATATTGGACTGTTTCACCCGAGCATATTTTTATCAAGCATCCAAATCCTGTGTGGAATATAATTAGGTATCAAGGTCTTGAATTATATTATGTGGGGTGGATTTTTTGGCATACCTGTTATTTAAAGAAAGATCGAGGACAAGGTAATTATGGCACCTATGAGGGAAGCCTTAGCCAACTTAGGGAAGCCAGATTAAAAGAAACACAATTGGTTTTGCTAGAGGCAAAATTAAAAGAAAAAAACAAAGATTTACAAAATGTTTCTTGGCCACGGTTTTCATTGTATTTTGATTTTGGCTCTTTACCGGATGTGGCAGGGGTTGACAGCACAGATGAAATCCTGCAACAAGCTGTTGAGCATCAGCAAGCTAATCGCTTAAATCAAGCTGAGCAAGCTTACCTTCAGGTTCTAGAGACTCAGCCCGATCGCCCTGAAGCATTGTACGGATTAGGGATTGTGGCTCAACAGATGGGGAACCCTCAGATGGCCCAGAAGTGGTGGAGTAAAGCGTTACAAGTCAAGCCAGATTCGGTTAAAATCTGGTTTAGTTTGGGCAATTTGTATCAAGCTCAAGGGCAGTTAAAAGAAGCAGAGGAAGCTTACAAGCGCTCGCTCGCCCTGGCACCCGATGCAGCACCGATTTACAACAACCTGGGTTACACCCTGCAACAGCAACAGCGGTGGGAAGAAGCGATCGCATCCTATCAAAAAGCATTGGAACTTGAGCCCAATTGCATGGAAGCAGAGGCGAATTTGGGCAACGCACTCCACGCTCAAGGAAAGCTGTCACAAGAACAACTTGCCCACTATGCTGCCTTGAACAATCAATTGGGCAACAGTCGGAAAACAGCAGGGGATTTGCAGACAGCGGCGATCTACTATCGGCAGGCAATTGCCATGCAGCCTTCCTTGTGGGAGGCGCACTATAACTTGGGGGTTGTACTCCAAGAACGAGGGGAATTGGAGGACGCGATCGCATCGTATCAAACCGCCCTGCAACTCGATCCCAACCATTGGGAAACCTACACTCGCTTGGGTAAAATTTACCAAGCACAGAACAACCTAAAAGAGGCAATTGCTGCCTATCGCCAGGGGTTAAGCCGGATAAATCCGCATTATGCCCAAGCCGTGGCAGCTTACCAGCCTGCTGGTATAGTCGAGGAAGTGCCTGTAACCCCGCCCATTCCCCAAGGCGAGGTCACTGTGGGAGCCTATCAGTTTCCCGCAATTCCACCCGTAGCAGACCCCCAGAACCCCCGACCATTCTGGACTGTAGTCATTCCGGTTTATAACCGCACCCATTATCTGCTCGAATGTCTGACCAGTTTGCTAGCACAATGGTCGGGGGAAGCGGAGATGGAAATTCTGGTTGTAGATAATGCCAGTACCCCGCCCTTATTTGAGCTAGTAAATTCCATTGGGGGCGGCGTAATTCGCTACTACCGACACCCACAAAATCTCGGAGCGCTGCCAAATCATAATGCAGGAATTGCCCTCAGTCGCGGTCAATGGATTCATATCTTGCACGATGATGACTGCGTTCTCCCCGGTTTCTATTCCCAGCTTCAGCAAAGTTTAGAAGGGTGTCCGGATTCTATCGGAGCCGCGTTTACAGGGTTTGAATATTTCAACGAGAAAGGGGTAGTGGTTGAGAAAGGGGAGGTGGCTTCGTGGTTTGGAGAGCAAAGCGGCATCCCACAGAATTTTCTGCGGCGGATTGGCGTGACCTGTCCATTACAAGTGCCTGCGGTGGTCATTCGTCGGGCAGCTCATGAACGGTTAGGAGGCTATCACCCTAAGTTAGATTGCGCCCCTGAATGGGAGCTTTATAAACGCATTGCTGTTTTTTATGATTGGTGGTACGAGCCGGGAACTTTGGCTCGTTACCGCGTGCATTCCCACAGAATGACAGCCAATGATTTATTATCTGGGACTCTAGCGGCGTCCCTCCGCCAGGGGTTAGAAATTTCCGAGAGTTATCTTCCGGCTGATGATTTTGCAGAGATTACAGCCCAAGCTCGGAGCTATAACTTCAACTATTGTCTGGCACGGGCGGCAATTCCCCTCAAGGCTGGCAATCTTGCTGGGGCTTGGCGGATGCTCCAGGAGCTTCTCAAAATCGATCGGTCTCCTCAATCAGTGGCGAAGTTATTTGAGTGGTTAAATCAAGATAAAGCTGCGCCCTTACGAGATGAAATTGCCTCACAATTGGTCTCGATGCCTTGGAACGATCCCTAAGCCGCAGCAGCGACAAACCACAATAAACGCCTAAAATTTCTAATCTATGAAAGTCTTGGTAACTGGAACAGAAGGTTATATCGGCTCGTTATTAGCCCCCTTGCTGATGCAACGGGGTTACGAAGTCATCGGCGTCGATACGGGCTTTTATAAAGTTGGCTGGCTGTACAACGGGACGACGCTAACTCCCAAAACCCTGAACAAAGATATCCGACAGATTACGGTGGAAGATCTACAGGGAGTGGAAGCGATCGCTCACTTAGCAGAACTTTCCAACGACCCCCTGGGTCAGCTGGCACCCAATATCACCTACGATATCAACCACAAAGGGTCAGTCCGTTTGGCACAACTGGCGAAGCAAGCAGGGATACCCCGCTTCGTCTACACCTCTTCTTGCAGCGTCTACGGCTTTGCTAGCGAAGACTTCGTCACCGAAGAGTCTGCGGTCAATCCTCAAACTGCCTATGCCAAATGCAAAACTCTTGTGGAACAAGACGTAAAACTCCTCGCCGATGACAGCTTTTCTCCCACCTTTCTGCGGAATGCCACCGCCTACGGCGCCTCTCCCAGAATGCGCTTTGATATCGTCTTGAACAACCTAGCAGGTTGGGCATGGACAATCAAAGAAATCAAAATGACCAGCGACGGTACCCCCTGGCGTCCCCTCGTTCACCTACTCGATATCTGCAAAGCCATTATCTGCACCCTAGAAGCACCGCGAGAAATCGTTCACAACCAAATCTTCAACGTCGGCGATACCCACAGCAACTATCAAGTCAAAGAAATTGCCCAAATCGTCGCCGATGTCTTCACAGGTTGTCAATTGAGCTTTGGCAAAAGCGATCCGGACAACCGCAGCTATCGGGTTTCCTTCGATAAAATTAACCAAACCCTGCCCGGATTCAAATGCGAATGGAACGCCCAACGCGGTGCCCAGCAATTCTTTGACTTATTTAACCAAATCGACATGACAAAAGAAACCTTTGAATTTCGAGGATTTACCCGCCTCAAACAACTCGAATATCTCATTCGCACCCAGCAAATCGACCAAGATTTCTTCTGGCGCCAATAGCCAGCAACAAGTAATACCCCTTTTACTCTTTTCATCTTCTTCTCTGCCTCCTCTGCGTCTAGCCTACGGGAAGCCACTTCGTGTCTATGGCGGTTCGTTTACAGGACTTACGCAGGAAGAGGCTAGAAACCGGGTTTCTTTGTAGATTTCTCGTTTACTTACTGAATGATTTTTGATAGAAACCCGGTTTCTTTGGGTAAGTCCTGATTAAAAAAAGGGGTTTATAGAATAAATAAAAACTGGAGAATTAGCAATGGAAAATAATACCAGCTTAAATCGGGGTAACTGTCGGTTTTGCGGCACTCAATTGCGCCATACTTTCGTAGATTTGGGCATGTCTCCCCCCTGCGAAAGTTATCGCACCCTCGAACAATTGAACGAAATGGAGCCATTTTATCCCCTCCACGTCCATGTTTGCGACCATTGTTTTTTAGTCCAACTCCAGGAATATATCAGTCCCGAAGATATCTTTAGCGAATACGCCTATTTTTCATCCTACTCCGATACCTGGTTGCAACACGCCAAAAACTACGTCGATATGGCAGTGGATCGCTTCCAATTAAACCAGCAGAGTCAAGTGGTGGAAATTGCCAGTAACGATGGTTACCTGCTGCAATACTTTGTTGCTAAAGGCATCCCGGCAATAGGAATAGAACCAGCAGCAAATATCGCTGAAGTAGCGATTAAAAAAGGCGTCCCAACAATTGTGGAATTTTTTGGCGAAAAAACAGCCAGAGAACAAGCTGAGAAAGGGAAACAGGCAGATTTATTACTCGGTAACAACGTCCTCGCTCAAGTGCCAGATTTGAACGATTTCGTCAAAGGACTGAAAATTTTACTCAAACCTCAGGGAGTCATTACAATAGAATTTCCCCACCTGATGCGGTTGATGGCAGAAAATCAGTTTGACACCATCTATCACGAACATTTCTCTTATTTTTCCTTCCTGACAACAGAAAAGATTTTTGCCGCTCACGGTTTGACCTTGTTTGATGTGGAAGAGTTACCGACTCATGGCGGATCTTTGAGAATTTATGCTGGTCACGCTGAAGACAATTCTAAACCGATTAGCCAGCGGGTAGTAGAACTCAAAGCTAGGGAAGAAGCGGCTGGTTTTACCAGCTTGGATTGCTACTTTTCCTTTAGCGAACAAGTCAAAGAAACCAAGCGCAAGCTGTTAGATTTCCTGATTAAGGCTAAGCGAGAAGGAAAATCTATTGCCGGTTACGGCGCTCCGGGTAAGGGAAATACGCTGTTAAACTATTGCGGTATCCGCACCGATTTTCTTGACTACACGGTCGATCGCAATCCTTACAAACAGGGGAAATTCCTACCAGGGACTCACATTCCTATTTTTCACCCAGATAAAATTAACGAAACGAAACCCGACTATGTGGTGATTTTGCCCTGGAATTTTAAGGAAGAGATTATAGCACAAATGGCTCACATCCGCAAGTGGGGCGGGAAATTTGTCGTGCCAATTCCCGAAGTGCAGGTCTATTCATAGGATGTGAACAGATGGGTTTGTTTCATCGGCGATCGCGCGCGATCGCCGATGAAATCGCTTGTATAGGACTCAGGACTAACGCAAACACCAAAGTTTCTCTGAAAAATCGTCGATGGGGAACGACAGATCCAGGTCGCACCCAGTTTCTGGCCTCGTCGTGGTTAAGTCCTGGGACTTATATCACCCTCAAGAATTAGGACGATCCAAGAAATTGCCAGTTTGGCAACTTCTATCAGATTAGCTATGGCACACTTAATTGCATTAGATTTTTAGGACTTTCACTAGCCGAGGTCTAGCCTAAACCCCGGTTGGTGGGGCTTTTAATCAGCGCTCGTCAATATTTCCCATAATTAAGGAATTGAAAATGAAAGTTGTTTTATTTTGTGGTGGTCTTGGCACCCGAATGAGAGACTATTCAGAAAGCATCCCCAAGCCGATGGTTACTATCGGCTATCGACCACTCTTGTGGCACGTAATGAAATACTACGCCCACTACGGACACAAAGACTTTATTTTGTGCCTGGGTTACAAAGCTGACACGATCAAGAGCTATTTCTTAAACTATAATGAGTGGATCTCCAATGACTTTACTTTATCCAACGGGGCAAATATTCAATTATTTAATCGGGATATTCAAGACTGGAAAATCACTTTTGTGGATACCGGCTTGACTGCCAATATTGGTCAAAGGTTCAAGGCAATTGAAGAGTATCTCGATGGAGAAGAATACTTCCTGGCTAACTACAGCGACGGCTTGACCGACTTGCACCTACCGACGTATATCGATCGTTTTCACAAGCAAGATAAGATCGCTAGCTTTTTGTGCGTCAGACCCAGCCAAAGCTTTCATTTAGTTGACTTGGATGAAACTGGTCAGGTGAGAAAAATCCAGGATGTCAAACAGCGGGATATCTGGATTAACGGGGGATATTTTATGTTTAAGAAAGATATCTTCAAATACATTAATTACGGAGAAGAACTCGTTGGCGAACCTTTTCAAAGATTGATTGAAATTGGAGAACTGTCCGCTTACAAATATACCGGCTTTTTTGGTGTCATGGACACCTTTAAAGAGAAGCAGCACCTCGATGATATGTATGCGCGAGGCGAAAGACCTTGGGAAGTTTGGAGAAACCAAAGAGTGGAACAACTTGTAGGTTAATGATTATGATGCAGATCGGCTTTAACAAAACCAACGAATCCGAGTACAGAGTTCTCTGTCTGGGGGCGCATTGCGATGATATCGAAATTGGCTGTGGAGGTACAGTTTTAAAGCTGATCGAAAACTACAAGAACATCATCTTTTATTGGGTTGTCTTCAGTTCAAACCAGGAAAGAGCGCAGGAAGCCATCGCCAGTGCCAATCTCTTCTTAAAAGAAGCAAAGGCAAAGACAGTAATCGTTAAAGATTTCCGAGATGGCTTTCTTCCTTTCTACGGGATTGAGGTCAAAGAATATTTTGAGCAATTGAAACAAGAATTCTCACCCGACCTGATTTTGACTCATTACCGGCAGGATCTTCACCAAGACCACCGCTTAATTTCCGACCTAACTTGGAATACCTTTAGAAATCATCTAATCCTGGAATACGAAATCCCTAAATACGACGGGGATTTGGGAATACCAAACTTTTTCGTCCAGATAGATGAGTCGATTTGCCGCCGCAAAATCCAGTACATTCTGGATGCCTTTAAAACCCAGACTAATAAACAATGGTTTACGGAAGAAACTTTCCGTTCGCTGCTCAGAATCCGGGGAATGGAATCAAATTCACCCAGTAAATATGCAGAAGCATTTTACTGCCGTAAAATCGTATTTTGAGAAAAAAAAAGGGGCAATAAATCCATGATTTTCACTGAAACTAAGTTAAAAGGTGCGTTCGTTATTGACTTATATCTACTACCCGACCAACGGGGATTTTTTGCTCGTAGTTTCTGCACCAAGGAATTTGAAGCTCATGGTTTAAATCCAAACCTTGTCCAGTGCAACCTATCTTTTAACTATAAAAAAGGAACGCTGCGGGGGATGCACTATCAAATGGCTCCCTTCACCGAAACGAAGTTGATTCGGTGTATTCGGGGAGCTATCTATGACGTCATTATAGACTTGCGTCCCGAATCTGAAACTTATTTATCTTACATCGGTGTAGAACTGACTGCTGAAAATCGCCGCGCTTTATACGTTCCTGAGCGGTTTGCTCACGGTTTCCAATCCCTCAGCGATGAAAGCGAGGTGATGTATCAAATGGGCGAATTCCACGCACCGGAATACGCTTTTGGCTTGCGCTATAACGATTCGGCTTTGGGGATTGAATGGCCCCTACCAGTCAGTGAAATATCCCAGAAAGATTTATCTTGGCCTTTGCTGGAATCTGTTCCCGTCAAGGCATTCTCTCATCTAGCAGGTGTATAGCGGTCACTAACCCCCGAATATAATTCGGGGGCTTGTAAGAGGAGAACTGACCAATCTCTTAATACAAGACTAAAACAGTGTCTAGCCAAAACTACTGAACTATCCGGGTGTGGTAGCCCACAACAAGTTACTGGATGCCTCCCTAGTCTGTAACCTCTGTGATAGTCAGTGGCGAAGGGATATATAAACCTAGCAATAGGACTTATCGTAAATGTTTGTTCCAGTGGTAGACAGCAATAATCGACCCCTAATGCCAACAACTCCTGCAAGGGCAAAACGTTGGATAAAGTCAGGTAAGGCAACACCGTTTTTCAAAAAAGGAGTATTTTGTGTTCGACTCAATGTAGAACCCTCAAACCGTAACCACCAACCAATTGCAGTAGGGATTGACCCAGGTTCAAAGCGTGAAGGATTTACGGTTAAATCCTTTTCACACACCTACCTAAACGTGCAAACCCATGCAGTTGACTGGGTAAAAGACCACATAGAAACACGTCGGAATATGCGACGTGCTAGGCGGTTTCGTAAAACACCATGTCGTCAAAACCGTGTCAATCGGTTAGTCAATAAACAAAAATTACCGCCATCAACTTTAGCTTGTTGGCAGTGGAAGCTACGTATCTGTAAATGGCTAATATCGATATTTCCTGTCACGATATTTGAAGATATTAAAGCCAAAACATGGAAGAACGGGCGCAAATGGAACGTAATGTTTTCTCCTCTGGAGGTCGGCAAGCACTGGTTTTATTCTGAACTACGTCAGATTGCGGACTTAGAAACTCGCACAGGGAATGATACTTACGATCTTCGTCAAGCTTTAGGATTGAAGAAATCAAAGAATAAACTATCTAATAAGTTTGATGCTCATTGTGTTGACTCATGGGTTTTGGCTAACTGGTATGTTGGGGGTCACACCGCACCTGACAACACATTATTGATTGAGGTTGTTCCATTAGAACTTCACCGTCGTCAACTCCACCGACTACAACACCAAGCAGGACACATCAGACTTCGATACGGTGGAACAATCAGTGCGGGTTTTAAACGGGGTGCGGTTGTCAAGCATCCCTTGCATGGGTTTTGCTACGTCGGTGGGTGGCACCAATCACCAACCAAGAAAAATCCAGACAGAAAAACAATTAGCTTACACAACATCAACTCAGGTAAGCGGTTAACCCAAAACGCATTGCCCACTGATTGTAAGTTTCTTGCTTACAACTCTTGGCGCATTGTCAACGGCTAATAAATTAGCCGTGTCGTGTTTCCTCCAGTAGCTAAAGCTACAAGGTTTCCTCAACGAACGAAGGTTTTTAGATGATTGCACAAGAAACACAGACCCATAAAACTGGAAATACAACAGAGTTTGGGTTCCAGATGCATCAGCTGATAGCTGAACTGTATCCGATTTGCCGCAGCATTACAGGGAATGGCGTTCGAGAAACTCTCAGAATTCTCCAAAAGTATATTCCCTTAGAAATTCACGAAGTGCCGTCGGGAACTCAAGTCTTTGATTGGACGGTTCCTCAAGAGTGGAACATCAAAGACGCCTATATCAAAAATGCACGAGGCGAGAGAGTTGTAGATTTCCGCCAATCCAATTTGCACGTCGTCAGTTACAGCGTGCCGGTTAAAAGAAAGATATTTTTAAGCGAATTAAGCAAGCACTTGCATACTCTGCCGGATTACCCGGACTGGATTCCTTATCGAACTTCCTATTACAAAGAAGACTGGGGCTTTTGTCTGAGCTACAAGCAATATTTGGAATTGCAAGATGATGAAGAATATGAAGTCTGCATTGACTCTTCTCTAGAGGAAGGTTATCTAACTTATGGGGAGTTTTTCCTCAAAGGTGAAACAAGAGAAGAAGTGCTGATATCGTGCCATGTCTGTCACCCGTCTCTTTGTAATGACAATCTATCGGGAATTGCGAGCGCTGTCTTTTTAGCCCAACATTTGAGCCAGCTTTCCAGGCGATATTCCTACCGATTTATCTTCATTCCCGGCACGATTGGTTCGATTACCTGGCTTTGTTTAAATGAGGCACAAGTTCCCAAGATTAAACATGGCTTAGTATTAACTTGTTTAGGCGATTCGGGGAAGTTTACCTACAAAAAAAGCCGCAGAGGCGATGCCGAAATTGACAAAATTGTGGCTTATATCCTCAAAAATTCGGCTCAAGAGTATGAAATTGTAGAATTCTCTCCCTATGGCTACGATGAGCGACAATATTGCTCGCCAGGATTTAATCTAGCTGTGGGTTGCTTGATGCGATCGGCTTGGGGCAGTTTCCCCGAATACCATACATCGGCAGACAATCTGGATTTCGTCCAACCCCAATATCTGGCAGATGCTTTTGCTAAATGTCAGTCGATTTTACAGGTGATCGACCAGAATAAAACCTACCTAAATCAAAACCCAAAATGCGAACCGCAGCTCGGCAAACGAGGTCTATACGGCTCGGTCGGCGGTCAGAAAGATAAGGAGCTAAATACAATGGCTCTCTTGTGGGTTTTGAATTTGTCCGATGGCAACCATACCCTGCTGGATATTGCCGAAAGGTCGGGAATGGCATTTGCAGAAATTAAAAATGCTGCGGATGCATTATGGGCGAATGATTTGTTGAAAGAAAAGGAGGAGTAGGAAAAAATAAAAGACCTTTTTTTCAGTCAGTTAGAGCGGGAGGTTATTGATAAATTATGAGCGCGATCGCTAACCAAATTGCAGTAATAACGGGAGCCAGTAGCGGCATCGGCAAAGCGATCGCTTTTGGAATCGCAGCCCAGGGTGCTACTCTCTGCTTGGTGGGTCGCCGCAAAGAAAGCCTGGATGCTAGCGCCCAAAGCATTCGAGCAACTTCCCCCCGCTCAAAAACCTATCAGGTCGATCTGACGCGGGACGAAGAGATTGAGCAGCTGAAAGCTTCTATTGAGCAAGATTTTGGGCAAGTCCACATCTTAGTTCACAGCGCTGGTGTTTTCTCGATGGGGGCAATTGAAACATCTCCCGTTGCAGACTTGGACAGGCAGTACCGCGTTAACGTTCGCGCTCCTTACCTCCTGACTCAAGCGCTGCTACCCATGGTCAAAACTTGCCGGGGTCAAATCGCCTTCGTCAACTCGAGTGTAGGCTTGAATGCCAGAGCAACGGTGGGGCAGTATGCCGCCACCAAACACGCCCTCAAAGCGATCGCCGACAGCTTGCGAGAAGAAGTGAATCAAGACCAAGTGCGCGTCCTCAGCGTCTTTCCCGGACGCACTGCCACTCCCTTACAAGCGATCGTTCACCAGCTCGAAGGTAAACCCTATCACCCCGAACGCCTGATGCAGCCAGAGGACGTATCTGCCGCAGTCACTTCAGCACTTTGTTTACCTCGAAGTGCTGAAGTGACTGATATCAGCATCAGACCATTAGCGAAACCTATGTAGTCAGAGAGCTGAGCTAATGCAGCTCTTGCGATTGCGCTCAGCTCAGCGCCAAAGGCGATCGCACAGCTCAATTTCAAAACAAAAGGAGATGAGTCACCATGCCTATCTTAAACCCAACTGATTCTCTGATTGCTCCTGCTGCGACCGCGCCCAGCACAACGCCGGAGGAGATCGCAACCCCTTCTAACGGCAGCAGTTCTTTCGTCCATGTGATGTCGTTCGTGAATGAACAGGGTGCTGGTAATATGAGCAATATGACAGCTGCCTCCCCCACAGGACAAACCAGTAACGGTCATGGAGAATTCATTCTGGGAGCGACATCCAGTAGTGTGGGTGGTTCAGCCAGCGCCTCTGCAGGCTCTCCCCCAAACACCAGCGCTACAGCCCATACATCAGGCCAAACTGATACTAATCCGAGCCAGAACGTCTTCGCGACGCAGCCGGTTAATAATTTGATTGACCTAACCCCCGTCGGCGGTGACTCACTTGCATCGATCGCCAACAATAATTCCAGCCCAGTCAGCAATACTTCTAGCTCGTTGGTGGGTAATACTCGTGCGCGTAGTACTACTGAGGCAACCCCAACTTCTGCCAACGCCTCCACCCAAACTCCCCCCGTTACCCAGGCTACAGCTAGCCCACCAGCACCAATTCCCCCGGTTACCGAGGCTACAACTAGCCCACCAACACAAACTCAGAATAATTCGAGTCAGGAAATTAACTCAGTCCCATCGAATAACAGCGCTACTTCGCCCTCCGACTCCACAGCCACTTCCAGTAGCGGTAACCCCTCTGACAACGCTTCTACCCAAACTCCCCCGGTTACCGAGGCTACAACTAGCGCACCCGCAGAAACCGAAACCAATCCAATATTAGAGCCACCGCTCAACGTGATGATAACCTCTCCCAGCGACAACCCCATAATCGTAGGGACGGTAAGTTGGGATCTAATTATCGGCGGGACGGATGACAACCAGCTGTTTGGTAACGCCGGCGACGATCTGTTATTTGGAGAAGGTGGCGACGACTTGATCAACGGTAACCAAGGTGACGATAATGTCAACGGAGGTGATGGCAACGACATCTTGCGCGGTGGCAAAGCGAACGATTGGCTCAATGGCGGCGACGGTAACGATTTCCTCATCGGTGACTTTGGTGTCGATACTTTGATTGGGGGTAATGGTGGCGATACCTTTGGACTGAGAACCGAGACGGTTAACCCTACTGCTGACCCGCGTTTGGCAGATGTAATCGTCGATTTTAATTTAGCTGAAGGTGATAGGATTGCTTTAATTGGAGAAGTATCTTTGGCTAATATCGTCCTTGAAACAATTGATTTCAATGGCGACGGTCAAATTAACAACGCGATTAACCCTACCACTGGGGCTGATGCTACTTTAATTAAACTCGGCCCAAATCCCGCAGACGGCATCTTAGCTGTAGTCTTGGGCACCGTTGATGCCACAGGTGCAACCAACCTCAATATTGCTGATTTTATAATTTGATCCACCCAAGTTTTGGGTGTAAGTAGGTAGGCGTTGAGCAACAAAACTATGTAACGGTATGTAAATCTAGCTCAAAGCTTAATTCAGGTGAGCTGGAAGCGGTTTACAAAACTAAACATAGATGGCTTTGATTGCGCCTACCTACTTAGACCCTTCTCAAACCAATAGAACAGTCAGCACCCCGCTCTAAAGATGCGGGGCATCAGGCTCTAAATCTTTAGGTAGCTGACCAGCTTAAGTCCTGGAAACAGGGAAACGAAGTTTGGGGCAAGCGTTAAAGAACCTACCAGGAGATGCGTGCTAGTCTCCTGACGGCAGTCGCTCATGGGGGTTTCCCCCAAGACCGCGCTGCCTCCTCTAGAACCGAAAAGTTAAACAGTTTTACTCGGGGTAAGACAGTGCTTTTTAGATAGTTACCGACCCCAAACAAAAGCGCGCGCTAACTTCACGGGAAACCAGTAGAGACAAAACAATGTCTAAACAAAATTATGTTTTCGTTCTTGATGCCAACAAAAAACCACTATCACCTTGCCGTCCAGTTACAGCTAGGAAGTTATTGCAGGCCAAAAAAGCAGCTGTTTTCCGTTTATTCCCTTTTGCAATCATCTTGAAAAAGGTAGTAATAGCCGAACCAGAGCCTATCACAATCAAGATAGATCCTGGGTCGAGGATAACTGGAATAGCCTTGGTTCAAGGCAATAAAGTCTTATTTGCTGCCGAATTAACCCATAGAGGGCAAGCAATCAAACTCAGTCTCCAATCGCGCCGTTCTCTGCGTAGATCGCGGCGAAATCGTAAGACTCGCTATAGAAAAGCGAGGTTCTTAAACCGTAAAAAACCAGATGGTTGGTTAGCCCCGTCATTGCAACATAGAGTGCAAACAACTATTACTTGGGTTAACAGGTTTATTAAGCTTGCGCCCGTTAAATCGATCGTTCAAGAACTGGTCAGGTTTGACTTGCAGCAAATAGAGAACCCTGAAATCTCAGGTTACGAATATCAGCAAGGCACGCTGCATGGATACGAAGTGCGCGAATACCTGCTCAATAAATGGGAAAGAAAATGTGCTTATTGTAACGGTGAAAATATTCCATTACAAATTGAGCATATTCAGCCTAAATCCAAGGGTGGAACTAATCGCATCTCGAATCTTTGCCTTGCCTGTGACAAATGCAATCAAAAGAAAGGAGCTAAAAACATTGAGGAGTTTCTAGCTAAGAAACCAGATGTCCTTAAGCGAATCTTGGCGCAGGCAAAGCGTCCTCTTAAAGATGCTGCGGCAGTCAATTCAACTAGATGGGCGTTATTTAATCGACTCAAACAAACGGGGTTAACTGTTATTACTGGTTCGGGTGGCTTGACTAAGTTTAACCGGAATCGGTTAAATTTGCCCAAGTACCATTGGTTGGATGCTGCTTGTGTTGGTCAAGTTGAGTCGCTGGATTTACTTACGCATCAGCCTTTATTAATTAAGGCCACTGGGCATGGAACCCGCCAAATGTGTCGGACAGACAAATTTGGTTTTCCATCGCGATACGTTCCTAGAAACAAATTCGTTAAGGGGTTTCAAACTGGAGACATCGTGAAAGCAATTGTCTTATCAGGAAAGAAGGTCGGACAATATTTGGGCCGTGTAGCCGTTAGGTCAACAGGCTCCTTTAATATCTCAACTTCTTCTGAGATAGTACAAGGAATTAGCTACAAATATTGTCGAATAATTCATCGAAAAGATGGTTATAACTATGCTTTCAGTAGCCCTAGGGCGGTTCAAACCGCCGTGTCAACTTCATCCGCGAGTTAAAACATCGCGGTTTCCGTTTTCCCGTGAGGTTTTAGATGACTGACTTGACTAGACCATCTATAGAGGCTGATGAAATGGTTTTTTACCTAAAAAAAAACCTGCAGCTGAAGTTTGTCAACCAACAGATTTTATCTCAAAAAATCATCGAAAAAGCCACTCAGGAAAGAGGCATAACAGTCACGGCAGAAGAAATTCAAGCTGAAGCCGACCGCATCCGTTATGAAAGGCGATTGGAGAAAGCTTCACAGACATTAGCCTGGTTGGCAGAAGAGATGATCTCGCCGGAGGACTGGGAAGCTGGAATGCGCGATCGCCTGCTGGCTAAAAAATTAGCTGAAAGCCTCTTCAACCGCGAAGTAGAAAAAACTTTTGCCCAAAATAAACTGGATTACGAGCAAATATTACTCTATCAAATTGTTGTACCGTACCAAAAGTTGGCTCAGGAACTCTTCTATCAAATTGAGGAAGAGGAAATCAGTTTTTATGAAGCGGCTCACCTTTACGATATTGACGAGAGGCGTCGGCATCTTTGCGGTTACGAAGGAAAGCTTCATCGTTGGAGCTTAAAGCCAGATATAGCTTCTGCTATATTTAGTGCCCAACCCGGAGAGTTAATCGGCCCCTTGGCAACCGAACAAGGGTATCATCTTTTTCTAGTTGAAGAATTTATTCCAGCCGAGTTAACCCCTGAAAGATCTAAAGAAATTATTGACAAAATGTTCAAACAGTGGTTATCCGGCGAACTCAACTATGTACTGCACAACCAAAGCGATGAATATCTTAATTCTGGGTAATTCTGAAGATGCCCATGCTGCCCATTTAAAACAAACTCTGACCCAGGCGGGTGTGACGGTAGATTATTTAGATACCCGTTTGTTTCCGACTCAGTTACGCCTGTCTTGGCAACCAGATACTGGAGTGGGGTATTTGACTCTGCCTGGAGGCAGGAAATTAAATTTTTCAGAGATTCGCAGCGTATTTTGGCGTAGTTTTTCTGGCGTTAACGTCCCCTCGTTAAACGACCCAGATCGGCAAAGAATCGCAGTCAACGATGCAATGAGTGCTATGCGAACGCTCTTGCAAGCTATCCCTTGCCGTTGGGTTAATTCCTGGCAAGCTTACCAGTTTCACAAAGAAAAACCGCTCCAGTTGCATAAAGCTAAGCAAATAGGAGTCAAAATTCCAGCCACCTGGATTGGGAACGATCCGGAACAAGCGATCGCATTCGTCCAGTCTCAAGAAAAAGCAATTTTTAAGCCGGTCTATGGAGGCGCTCATACCCAATTTATCACCCAAGACCATTTAGATCCCAAACGACTCAATTTAACTTTAAGTCTGTCTCCAGTCACCATACAGGAATATATTCCCGGCACTAACATCCGCAGCTATGTTATTGCCAATTCAGTTTATTCTGCCGAAATTCGCAGTCCTTCTTTAGACTTTCGGGAAGACTTAGAAGCTGAATTAATTCCCGTCGAGTTACCCGACTACATCCAACAGCAGTGTCTCGCCATTACCCAGGCATTCATGCTAGAATGGACTGCAATTGATTGGCGTCTAAGTCCCCAAGGTGAATATGTATTCTTAGAAGCCAATCCCAGTCCCATGTTTCTCCACTTTGAACGGCAAACAGGTTTTCCCATTACCCAGGAATTAATCCAGCTGTTGCTCGATTAAACTTTGTCGGTCCCAGTTGAAAATAACTTGCTTTGTTGGTTAAGTTTTGATTTAGCTCCCAAGAAAGCGCCTGTCATTCCAAAGCCGAGAAGTAAAGCGAATGTATTCGATGGTTCAGGAGCTTCGACAGTGACTTGATTTGTTTTTGTTTCGATTAAAAGTAGACGAGTATCGCTCTGGAAAGAACGCTGATACGACCCATCAAACGAGGCTTTGACAGATTCTTTATAGATGCTGCCAAAATCAGTGAATTTTTTCGTAAAATTTATATTGATGTTTTGGCTTTTGTTGTAACCAAAAACATCTTCTGATGGCTTCGCGTATGCACTCGTTACTATGTTACTAAAGACTGAAAAAGAGTCTAAGACACTCTGATTGGTGATGTCGAATAAAACCAAGGATATATCTCCGCTGGCAGTAGCCTTTTCTCCAAAGGGATTTCCTACGAATGTAGACAGCTCTAAAAAAGCTGTGAAATCAAAAGAAAAAGTTTCACCAGCTTTTATGGAGAAATCACCAGCAACTTTAGCTTCACTTTGTGCCAACCCAAAGTAGGTGTTACCGCTGCCAGAAGCTTTATTACTTGTTAAATTGGAGGAAGAAAGGGGGTCTTTAAAGAAACTTGCAAAAGCCTCAGCCTGTGCAATAACATTTGTGCCACTAACCGAAGCACGACCCTTAGCTGAAGTCAGAATACCATTCGTAATAACTGACATTCCAGGCTCTGCAATTGCCTCAACGCTATCCTCAGGTAAAGTCGGAACGTTTTCGGGGCTTTGACTATAATAATCAATTGTGAATACCGATCGAGATCTAGCCAAGCTAGCAGCTATACTGGGCGAGGCGGCAATGCCCAAGCTGGTGACTAAGGTCGAAATGAATAACAGCGCACTCTTGGTCAAACCTAATTTTTGTTTCATCCTGTTCTCCTTTTACAATCGAGGTGTTAACATCGGTTTCGACGAGAGGTATTTGAAAATGACGAGAGAAAATCTAATCCCATAAAAAAATGATATCTACAATACCAATAAAACTATATAAAGGTTAAGTAAAAACACAAGCACATTTGATAAAGTTTTTGTAAAGTTTTGGACAATAGATTATATTTTTACTTGACAACTTACGTGAATTTACTTATAATACTCAAGCTAGGAAGCGCTCTTCAGTATAAATACGGTGTGGTCATTTAGCAATTAGTGATATGAGTGAAAGTACTGATGACCACATCCGTAAAAATCTGACAAAGATAATTGGGGCGCGCGCTCTGGCTGCTAAAATTAAGTGAAGAAATTGGCTGCCGATTGTGACTCCTACCCACCTGGCTGCGCTGCCGGAATGGCGATATCGATGGGCGTTACTCGTTGGGCTAAGCTAGTCAGCGGCGGCTTAATATCAGTGAGATTACCTACTACTAGCGTAACGATGTTCTGTGGTTTGAGGTAATTGCGAGCAACCCGCTGCACGTCTGCTGCGGTTGTTGTTTCTACCGCACGCTGGTAACGGAACAGAAAATCAGCGGGGTAACGATAATATTCGTAGCGCATCAACCGCGATAAGGTTTGACTGGGGTCTTGAAAATTGAATACAAACGAGTTCATTACCGAGTCTTTCCCATAAGCGAGTTCCTGGGGCGTTACGGGTGAGGTTTGCAGGCGCTTAATTTCGTCAAAGATGGCTTGAATAAAGGGTACCGTGGTTTCGGAACGAGTTTGTCCACCTGCAACGAAAGTACCGGGGTAATCAAAGCGGGGACTCCAAAAACCGTAGACGCTGTATGCTAGACCTTGACGCGATCGCAAGTTATTAAACAACCGCCCCCCAAATCCATTCAGCACGTTATTTAACACATCCAGCGCCCCATAGTCGGGACTGTCAAACCTACCGCCGAGATGTCCCATTTGGATATAACTTTGCGTCAACTCGGGTTGATTGACAAAAAATATCCCTCCCTGGTTCGCTTGCGATACTTGCGGTAGCGGCGGAACTTGCAGTTGCGGATTCCTTTTCCAGTCGCCAAACTTTGCTTGGATCAGATCGCGCATCTTTTTACTGTCAAAATCCCCCACAATTCCCAGTATCGCGTTGTTGGGGTGGAAATATTTCTGGTAAAAACTCACCACGTCTGCGCGAGAAATATTATCCAGCGTGGCGTACTCCTCGGTGCGGGCATAGGGACTTTCTTTGCCGTAAATTACTTTTTGGAATTCCCGACTGGCAATTGCTTCTGGGTCATCGTTGCGACGGGCAATGCTACCTTTAACTTGCACTTTGGCTAAATCTAGCTTGTCTTGGGGAAACGCAGGTTCCCGTATCACTTCCGCAAACAGCCCAAATACTTCCTCTATATCTTCGCTGAGGGCGCTAAAACTGGCACTTCCCGAAGTACTGCCAATACCAGTTTCCACCGCCGCCGCCCGTTGTTCTAATAACTGGTTGAGTTCGTCTGGAGAATGCTTGGTTGTACCGCCACTCCGCATTACAGTCCCGACTAACCCTGCCAATCCTACCTTGTCTGCCGGTTCGGTGCGATCGCCCGTGCGAAATATTGCCATTCCCCCCACCAACGGCAAGTCTTTATCTTCCATCAGATACACCACCATCCCGTTGTCCATCTCGTACCGGGTGTAGGCAGGTATCTGAATTTCTGGAATCGGCGGAAACGATAATTCAGTGTAATGTCGCGCCGCCTGTGCTATTGCTGGCGTGCGCCACAGCAGCAACAGCAGCGCTGTTACTAGGATTGGGGCGATCGCTTTTACACCCCGCAGCAGCCAACTCGGAGCTATTTTTGATTTGAGATTGGAATGCATCTGTGACATCCTCCTACACTGACTCTTACGAGTACAGTGTAGGCTTCCAAACCTCACGATCTGGCATTCCTAGTTTTTCTCTTTCGAGGTTTCGTCTCTGACCTAGATGGAGTTTCCTCCACCCCCGGCAGACCGACTGCATAGGCGTTTTCTATTCCGCAGCGTCCCTGCGTACTCAATTGCTCTAGACCGCGCAACCTGATTACTTCTGATGCGGCGTGGTCTCTATCGGTTTCATACCCACAACCATCACACTTATGAACCCGTTCGGAAAGTTCTTTCTTGCCCGTATGTGTTCCACATTTAGGGCAGGTTTGAGACGTGCCATCTGGATTGACACGGGCAAAGTAGACTTGATGTTTCTTGGCTACCCATGCAAGCTTATTGAGAAACTGACCAAAAGCGGCGTCAAGGGTATGCTTTCTCAGCATTCCCCTAGACATTGCTTTTAAGTTCAAGTCTTCAACAAACACCATTCCGATACCTTCCTTGGTACACAAATGGTTAGCCAGCTTGAACTGCCAGTCTTTCCGAACGTTAGCGATGTGGTTGTGGAATTTGGCAATCTTGATTCGAGTTTTCTCGCGGTTTGATGAACCCTTTTTCGTTCTGGCATACTTGCGTTGCAGTAATTCCAACTCGCGGTACAAGGATGTCAAGAATCGGGGTCTAGCAATCAACTCTCTATCCGAGGTTGTCAAAAACTTGGACAATCCCAGATCAATACCCAGTGCATCTCCATGAGGTTGGGCGTCTGGTATCGATACATCAGACTCTATCGTGACAACTACTTCCCATCTATCCGCTTTCTTCAATACCCGTGCTTGCTTGACCACAAAACCCTCTGGGATCGGTCGATGCAAGTTGATAGGCATTTTTCCAACTTTGGGCAGACCTATCTGCCATCCCGTAATCGGATTGGTTTTGAATTGAGGAAACAGCATGGACTTGATTTGTCCAAACTTCTTGAAACGAGGAAAGCCAAATCCCCTTTCTTGGAAATAGTTCCAAGCGTCATGCAATCTGCGAATTGTAGTTTGCAGAACCTGAGAGGGAGCCTCACCCAATTCGGGGAATTCCTTCTTTGCTTTGGGAAGTGCGTTCTGTTGTGCGTAATAGGTGGGAAATGGCTTGTCCACTGGAATGATATATTCTCGTTCCAACGAACAATAATCCAAACTACACTTACGCGAATTCACCCAATCTTTGATTTCCCGCAAAGCGTAGTTGTACACCTTGCGAGATATCTCCAGCCAATGCAGCATCGTCTGCTCTTGACTAGCATCTGGATAAATTCGGTAACAGTAGTTCACGATCAGAGTCATATCACTGATTCTAACACAGATATACTGGTCTATAAACTTACATTTGTTGCTGATTTTACCGGGTTTGACCGGGTAAAATCAGCTTGGGGAGCGAGTGTGGTCTTGGGGGTTTCCCCCAAGACCACACTCGCGTGGATGTCCATGTATCCCACGCTGAATCAAAGATTACAGCGTGGGACTTATAGCCTCCCCCAAACCCCCACCACAAGTTAACCTGTTCTCTGCTGTTTTATTTTTTGTACCGGCAAAATGAAACCAATTGGTCTCAAAATCTTTTTGTCTCACCGTATTTTGTGTACCATTGATACACAAATTTTTTCTTTGTCGGCAAAATGAGACCAATTGGTCTCAAATTTTGTCCCCAATTGGGGATAAAATTTTTCAGACCTCATCCCTGTTTGGGTAAAAGGCGTCCGATGGTGCGGTTAGAGGGTTGGAAGGTGGCGTTAGCGACGCGCTGGATATCGGCGGGGGAGATATTAGCGATCGCATCTAACTGCTGAAACAGATTTTTCCAAGATCCGGTTTTGACCTCGTATTCCAGCAATAATTCAGCCATGCCGGAATTGGAGTTGAGACTTCGCAACAACCCTGCCCGCGCCTGAGTTTTTACCCGTTGCAACTCCTGCTGGGAAACGGGTTCGGTTTTGAGGCGGTCAATTTCTGCCCGCAACGCCGTCGCCACTTCATCTACGGTATGCCCTGGTGCAGTTAAAGCATAAAACAACATCAAGTTGGGATACTTATCTCCCGGATAACCGCTAAAACCTTGCGCCCCTAGCGCCACTTGTTTTTGTACGACCAAAGACTTGTACAAGCGAGAAGTGCGCCCATCGCTGAGAATGCTGCCGATTAATTCATAAACTACGTGATCCGGATGATTCATCGCCGGACGGTGGTATCCTTCCAAATACCAAGGCTGGGAAGGCAAGCGCAACGTTACTTCTCTGGTTTCGGTTTGCTTAGGTTCTGGGGGGATTTGGTTGGTGGAAGCGGGTTTCGCTTGATAGCGACCAAAATAGATCTCAGCCAGACGTTTAACTTCAGCTGGTTTAACATCGCCCACCACAGCGATCGTTAACTTACTGGGGACGTAGTGGGTATCGAAAAACAGCTGCACATCTTCCCGCGTCAAATTGCGGATATCTTCGTCATAGCCAATCACGGGACGCCGGTAGGGATGCACCTTGAAGGCGACATCGGAAAAGGCTTCCATCATCTGACCGATGGGGGAATTATCCGTCCGCAAGCGTCGTTCTTCTAAAATGACTTGCTTCTCTTTATAAAACTCGCGAAAAACGGGAAAGAGAAATCGTTCCGACTCCAAAGACATCCACAGTTCTAACTTATTCGCGGGGAAACTGTAGAAATAGCGAGTCGCATCGGTGGAAGTATTGGCATTGAGTCCGACTCCCCCCGCCTGCTCTACAATTTGTCCTAGTTCGTTCTGCTTGACATAACTAGCAGCTTCGGCTTCCACTTTTTGAAATTCTGCCTGCAACTGGGCAAGTTCTGCTTGCTTACCCGCCGATGACGCCGCCCGAATTTGGGCATCGAGTCGATCCAAACGGTCTAGCAGGGGTTTTTCAGCTGCGTAATTTTTAGAACCGATGCGCGTAGTGCCTTTAAACGCTAAATGTTCCAGAAAGTGAGCCACACCCGTTTTGCCATTGGGTTCGTCCGCACCGCCTACATCAGCATAGGTGAGAAAAGAAACCACGGGGGCGCGGTGTTGTTCTAAGACAATAAACTTGATGCCGTTAACTAGGCGAAACTCGGTTACCCGCTGCATGACGCGATCCAGATAAGGCTGAATCGATCCAGCAGGAGTGGATTTAAAATTTACCGTTGTCGGGATCTCGTTGCGCGCTAGGGCGGGTGTGGATATTAGTCCCCACCCCAACACAACGGCAGATAGAAACGCTATGAGAGTTCGCATTTGGTCAGTGGTCAGCGATCGGTGGTAGGTACTAGGTACTGGGTACTAGGTACTAGGTAGTAGATTTTTTCCCACTACCCATTACCCATTAGGGAAATCTATTAACGATGTATTAAGGTTACGCGGAGTAACCACTTACTGCTTAGAAAATAAAGCTACCAGCTTTTGCTGCGGTCAGCCCTATCAACGTGGTTATTTATGGGACTATTGAAACGGCCTCCTTTGACAGAAGACGCTACGCGCACCCGCATTATCAAGGCAGCCCAACGGTTGTTTGCCCGCCAAGGGTTTGACGGCACGACGACTCGCGATTTGGCGATCGCAGCTGGGGTGGCAGAAGGTACTTTGTTTCGCCACTTCCCGAATAAAAAGGCGATTTTGATTGAGGTGGCGACTCTGGGATGGGTAGAAATTCTCACCGATTTACTGACCGAACTCAGCGAAATGGGCAGTTACGAGGCGGTGGGGCAAGTCATGCGGCGGCGGATGTTCAATTTACAAGAGAATGCGGATTTGATGCGCGTTTGTTTTATGGAGGCGCAGTTTCACCCAGATTTGCGCGATCGCGTCCAAACCGAAGTCATTGCTAAAATGACCGACGTGGCGGAAGCTTTTTTTCAAACGGCGATGGATAAAGGCATTTATCGCCGGATGAATCCCAAGATCGTTGCACAGGTTTTTGTGGGGATGTTTGCGATCGCTGGTTTCAGTCACAATACCATCATGGCACCGGGTGCTTCCCCCCAAGACATCAAGGAAATGGCTGAAGGCATCTCCGATATTTTCCTGCACGGGGTATTAGCTAAAGGTTAATAGCTAATGGCTAATCGCTCATAGCCAGAAAAAGGCAGTTAGCCATTAGCTATGAGCGATTAGCATTCGGGCTTGTTTTATCCACCCTTGTACTTCCTCCATAGAAGGACACAAGTCTCTACGTTGCATCGTGGCTACGTGCAAGCGCAAAATTTGTTGGTGCAATCTGTGAACCGGAGTTTGAGTTAGTTGACTAACCGAGGCAATACCCGCGTGCAATAATAGCCCGCAGTATTGACAACCAACGCTGGGTATGCTAGATAATTCTGCCATCGCTACCCACTTACTGACGTGGTGGGCGTGAACCTGCAATCGACTGGCGAGTGCTTGCTTAGTTTCTGGTGTTCGAGTTGCTGCAATCAGCTGTGCTGTCGTGGTAATACCGCATTCATTAAGTTTTTGACCATCGGTATCGCTCAATCCAGGGAGTGCAAGGATAGGCCAGGTACGGGGTTGAATGGGGATTGACGCCGCCTTGAGTTTAGAAGACATAGCTGCTATTCGCGTTGTTTGATTCTTCTGATATCCTGTCAGGAGGTGATATCTTTCGCTTAATAAAATCTTACGCTCACAAATGATGCTGACCCAGAGCGACCGTCTGACAGACACAATACTCTTCGGCAAAAGCTTGCGCTTGAGTGACCTCCCAGAGAACACGATTCCCCGCACTTCTCTGGCAGATACTCTCCGCAAGCGGCGGCAGCGACTGGCTAAGCTTGTTAATTTCCCAGTCATGCTGTGGTCGGGATGTCGCCCCTCGCGCAATTTTCCCGACAACCGCTTTCCGTTTCGGGCTAGCAGTCACTTTTTATACTTTGCTGGCCTCCCTTTAGAAAATGCTGCCATTCGCCTAGAGGCAGGCAGGTTAGAGTTGTTCATGGATGAGCCAAGTCTAGACGACGCGCTCTGGTATGGAGAAAAGCCTACACGAGATCAGGTGGGTCAGCTAATTGGGGCAAATGTAGCTTACCCGATGAGCGACTTGTGGACGCGAGCTTATGGATGCGCGACAATTCCAGTCCAAGATGTAATCGTACAGCAGCAACAGTCGAATCTGTTCAACCGCTGGTTGTTTTCGGCAAAGCATCTGAGCTGGATCGATTGGGAATTAGCTTACGCGATTGTCAAGTTGCGACTGTGCCACGATGAGGGAGCAATCGCAGAAATTCGCAAAGCAATAGCTATAACAATAGAAGCCCACAAAGCCGGAATGTCTGCATCCCCAGGCGCTAAAACCGAAGCCGAGATCCGGGCGGCGATGGAGCGCGTCATCATGGCAAATAACATGACAACGGCGTATTCCAGCATCGTCACGGTTCAGGGCGAAGTCCTCCACAACGAACACTATTCTAACTCAGTGCATCACGGGGAATTGCTGCTGGCAGATGTAGGCGCTGAAACGCCGATGGGATGGGCATCTGATGTCACGCGCACTTGGCCTGTTTCTGGGTGGTTTTCCCCTTCTCAGCGCCAAATTTACGAGGTAGTACTGGCAGCGCACGATGCGGCGATCGCTCAAATCCGCCCCGGCGTAGAATATCAAGACATTCACATGACCGCCGCGACTGTGTTGACGGAAGGGTTGGTGAATTTAGGCATCCTCAAAGGCGATGTAGAAGAATTGGTAGAAACCGACGCCCACGCCATGTTTTTCCCCCACGGCATCGGACATATTTTGGGCTTGGATGTCCACGATATGGAAGATTTGGGAGATTTGGCGGGGTATGAGATGGGGAGGACTAGGAGCGATCGCTTTGGTTTAAAATACCTCCGTTTAGACCGCCCCTTAAAAGCTGGAATGATAGTCACAATTGAACCCGGTTTCTATCAAGTTCCGGCAATTTTAAACTACCCCGATCGGCGCGCCAAATATCAAGATGTGGTCAATTGGGAGCGTTTAGAACAATTTAGCGACGTGCGGGGCATTCGCATCGAAGATGACGTTCTAGTTACTGAATCTGGGTGCGAAGTATTAACTGCTGCATTGCCAACCGATCCATCCACCATCGAGCGTATGGTTAGAGGGTGGTAAGGACTAGAAGCGATCGCGTCTTGATGGGATTGCGATCGCTCCCTTTTAGGGGTAGATGGTCGAATTTTGCTACCTTTAAATTTGTCACCTAGCGGAGATAACAACTAGATAACATGAAGAAGGAGGGCAGCAAGTACCAGCCACTCCTGGATTTTTTGCGTGGCAGCAACCAAAACGAAGTTATCCTAACCTTTGCTGAAATCGAGGCACTGATCGATAACTCGTTGCCCGATTCAGCCAAATCTCAGCGTGCGTGGTGGAGCAATCGCAGCAAAGGTGCGCTGCAAGCTTCTGCCTGGATGGACGCTGGCTATCGCGTTGAAAATGTCGATTTTGAGCGGCAGTCGGTGACATTCCGTCAATTTACAATTAGCCATCAAGTACAGCGCTTAGATGGGAACGTAGTTTGGAATAGCAGCTCGATCAAATTGTTGCGTTTCCATATGGGATTAACACAGGCAGAGTTTGCAAAACAGCTAGGTGTGCGTCAGAAAACGGTTAGCGAGTGGGAAAATGGGCTGTATGCGCCTACTCGTTCTAAGTCGAAACATTTAGACTTAGTTGCCAAGATAGCTGGATTTGGGAACGAAGGAAATTTTGAAACATGGAACGAGGATATTGACATATAATTGAATTAACGCCTAAATTGTCATATAGTATAGCTGGTTCTGGCAAGAGTCAAGCATGAATATTCAGAGCAAGGGGATGCGATCGCTACGCGATCGCATCAACCCCAAAACTTTTGTCATTACCCTTAGACAGATCGCCAAACACCTGAAAGTGAGTCAAGAACGGATTCTCTATTGGGAAAAATGGCACAACGTCTTGTGGGTGCATATCAAAGGACTCGGCGGTTATTTCGTGAGTTACCGCAAATTAGAGCAGTGGATTGCAGCGTGTCAAACCTCGATCGGCAGCTGTCGAAACTTAGATGCGCTCAACAATCTGCGGCATTTAATCTTGCAAGAAGCAAAGCGCTATACCCAAGAAGCGCTTTCTCGACTCGAAGCCTTATGGCAGAAACGATACGCGGATTTATGCAGCCGTCAACAATTGCTGTCAAACCTAGAAATGTCAAAAGCCAGCGACTAACTTTCTCACGGCTACCGCTGGCTTCTAGTTCCCGCATAACAGGAGACTATCACCATGATAAAACTTGTCAGCGATCGCGGCGATCGCTCGGACGCCTATCAGCAAGCTTTAGATGATTTCGGCATTACGCAGCTACTATCGTGCATCAGCAACTACCGCGATCGCGACTTTGATGCTTTGAGGATGAGTTTAAAACAACAAGAACTAGAGGACATTGCTACCTTGCTAATTGAGCAGCTAAGTGCCAATCTCAAAGGCGCTGTGCTTGCCAACAACGTTTTAGTTATCAGGAATCGGGTAAAACTTCAACGTCCTTGGATGATAGTGCGGATTTTACCAGGTGCAAAAACTCACGCGATCGCTCGTTTTGTCAATCGCCAAGATGCTGACGATCGGTTGAGAGCCTTGCGGCGGTATGTGCCAAATGCAACTTTCGAGATTGTCTTCGATCTGGAGGAAAGCTGATAGTTTTTTTGAGGCGATCGCGATGAAAGGTTGGGAAGATATGCCTCCCAACCTTTCCTTGGGCGATCGCTCTCCCCATTGCCAAAAGACTTCGCCGCTACCCAATCGAGGTGATGCTCTCTCAACGCAAATCGGCTATAGTTGATGGATGCTCCGGTCATTTGATTTAGGAGATTTTAGAACATGACTATTCGTGAAGAATTGATGCGTGAAATTGAGCTAGCACCCGATGAAGTGCTGCAAGTTTTGTTGAGCATTTTGCGGTTGACGCAGGTGAATCGAGCGACACCGATTGATTCGTCGCAGGCGTCTGATTCGGTGTCGCAGAAGCATTATCCTCTGAGAGGTTTACCAATAATAGTTGCTGAAGATTTTGATGCACCGATGACGGATCTTTGGGATGCGTTGGGTTCATGATTTTACTGGATACACATGTTTGGCTATGGTTACTGCACGAGCGGCAAGATAATAGAGATGATGGCGCGATTGAAAAGGTTGGTGTGATGCGTGTCATTAGCCGAAAAACGCTGCGCGAATTCTGTGAGGAACATGCAGATGCAAGGGAAGCGCTTTATGCTTGGTATAAAGTTGCAAGCAGAGCCACATGGCAGAACTTGCTTGATGTTCAGCAGATTTATCCAAAAGCGGAGGCGGTGGGAAACTTCACAGTGTTTAATATCAAGGGAAACAGGTATCGGTTGATTGTCGATCTTGTTTATGTTTCTCAAAGAGTCTACATCAAATACGTTTTAACTCACGCAGAATATGACAAGGATGAGTGGAAAAATGACCCGTACTTTTGATGCAAAATCTTATACTGAACTATTAGTTCGGTATCAGCCGAAACCGATCGCGACAGTTGCAGAGAACGATCGCGCGATCGCTCTGGCTCAAGAGCTTGAACATCGTGAGACGCGCACGCTGGAAGAAGAGGTTTTTCTGGAACTTTTACTTGTACTGATTGAGAAATTTGAAGCAGAAAATTATCCTATTTATACACCAAATTATAGCTCGATGGTGCGACATTTAATGGATGCGAGGGATTTGGAAGAGTCTGACTTGATACCAATTTTAGGCTCGGCAACAGCAGTTTCAGAAATTTTGATGAATCAAAGACCGATTAACCATGATGAAGCCAGAAAACTAGCCGAGTTTTTTCGAGTTGAGATGGATTTATTTCTCGAAGCAGAATGAACCGATTAAACTGATGTTGAGGGCGATCGCTCAATAGAAATTGATCGGGGGCGATAAGCCTCCGGCACAGCGCAAGCTCTCGCATCTTCTTTTCATCGTAGCCGAAGTCTTTTTCCGCAATGATGGCTGTAGAGGAATAAACTTGGCTTTAATAGACATCATCATGGTTGCCAAGGTTCAGCAGTAAGATTGCGTCTTCCGAGTCTGGAGTCACGGTGAACTCGAACAAAATGCGATAACTATAATCAATTGAGGCTGACCAAATACCATCAAACTCACCAGAAAGTTTGTGGGTTTTGAGAGTGGGATGAAAGGGATCGCTTGCAAGTTGCCGGAGGGTTTCCTCGATCGCAGGCAAGCATTTGAGGGTTTTGACGAATTAGGCGTTTGTACGCTCTCAGAGATTTGGGAGTCCAAGCAATTTTTCTCAAGCATCTAACTCCTTGAGAAAATCCTCTACGGAGCCAAATTTGATCGTGCCTTGAGAAGCTTCCTGTCGCACTTCTCCAATTTCTTGAAGTAGTTGTTCTCGGCGTTTTCTTTGTAGTCGTTTGAGTAAGATTTCAACGACTAGGTTTTGTTCTTCAAGCGATAGGGATTCTACCGTATCGATCGCTTGCTGGAGTCGTGAGGTTTGTAGAGATTCGGGCATGGGTGGTGTGGAAGAATGTTAGTTCAATCATAGCGATCCGGCACGCTGCGCGTGAAGCGAAGCTATCGCTTCAAGAATCGCAGTCTTACCATACCAGCACTCACATCCGCAAAAAGAGCGATCGCACGCACTAACCATGAAGCGAAGCTGTCGCGGAGCGCGAATCACACATACATCCATCCCCACATGCGTTCGCGCGAGCGTTGCGGAGGCATATCACTCCTCTCCTAAAAAAGCGATCGCTCTTGACTATGAGAGAGCGAAAAGTTGCATTTCCCCTCAATTACTAATGCTAAACTAGCAAGTGGAGCAACTCAATTGAAAATTATGCCAATCAAGCAAGGGCATATATGCCAAGGAAAATTCGGGACTACGCCCAGTTGATTGGATTAGGGTTTGTGCAGCGGCGTGGGAAGGGGAGCCATTAAAACTGGAAGCATCCGCAACTACAACTGTTGATTACCATTGCTTTCAAAGACGGTGAAGATACACCGTTGTATTTGGAGAAATTGTTAAAACAAGCGATTCAAGAGTTATAGCGCTTCGCGCTGGGATAGTTACAATTGAGGAATTAGTACACGCTCGCTAAAAGCAAGTTCAATAAATTATGGGGATCGCATATAGTTACGATTTACGAGTCCGGGCACTTGACCTAATCTTGAGTGGAAGCTCGCTCTCTCAAGTGAGTCGTATGCTCAAGATTAGCCGTCCAACACTTTATCGGTGGCTCAAGCAGTTTGAAACCACAGGCTCAACAACTCCTCAAATACCTATTCCACCTCCTCAACCCGCCAAAATAAGAGACTGGCCTAGGTTCAAAGAATTGGTAGATAGCCACGGCTCACTAACCCAAAAAGAACTAGCCTCACTCTGGGGAAATGTCAGTCATCATACAATTAGTCGAGGATTAAAAAAGCTGGGTTACACTCGTAAAAAAAAACCTATGCCTACAAAGAGCGCTGTGAAGAAGCCCGCCATGAATTCAGAAAAAAAATAGCAATCTACGACCCACAACAGTTGATTTACATGGATGAGAGCGGAATTAACAATAATGAAACAGCAGTTTATGCGTGTGAAAAAGGAAAAAGATATCACGACACGCGACCGGGAAAACGCCGCTATCATACTCAGTATTATTGGAGCTTTATCTAAGGATAAGTTTTTTGCTCCGATGGTCTATCAGGGATATTGCACAGCCAAAGTCATTGAGACTTGGCTAGAGAAATGCCTGTTGCCGCAAGTTAAAGTCGGACAGATAATCATTATGGATAATGCTCCATTTCATAACTCTAGAAAAATTCGCGAACTGATTGAAAAAGCTGGATGTGAGTTACTATTCTTACCCAGCTACTCTCCTGACTTAAACCCGATTGAGCATTGGTGGTACAAAGTGAAGACAGCTATCAGAAAAGAGTTGCCGAAGTATGATTTTAATATTCACCAAGCTGCCGATGCTGCCTTTCAGTATTTATAAATACACCAGCGCGAAGCGCTATAGAAACAATTGCAGCAGAGGAATCAGACGAATGAATTACCGCTATAGTTTACTGATTCAATGGTCCCAAGAAGATGGACTTTATTTGGTAACGCTGCCAGAGTTTGCGAGCATTGCGATGCAGCCTTGCACTTATGGGAAAACTTATGAAGAAGCGATCGCTAATGCATAAGAAGCGATCGCCAGCTATCTTGAGTATTGCGAAGAAGAAGGTTTAGTCCCTCCCAGCCCGACTACAGTTGCGGCTTAAGTAAGGCGATCGCTCAGACCAAATCTGACTGTATTTGAGCGGGCGATCGCACTGTCATTTTGAAAGCGCGATCACACGCCGATCTCTTTTGGGAAGATTACCCCTGTTTTGAGTCTTGGAGACGTTGCGATAATAGGCAATCTTCAAAGCTGAAAGCGTCTTTGTCTAGAAAGCTGGCGATCGCCATTTCTATTACAGATTCAAGGGAACATTCCAGCTCAGCCGCTTTTTGAATTAGAGCGACTTTTACGTAGTCAGGCAAATATGGAATCAAGGAATGAATAGCTTCTGGTGGTAAGTGCTGGATATTGAGGGTTTGAGTCATTGTTCTCTAGGGATTTTAACGTTGTAGGGCGGATTTGTAGCTTGAAGGATGAGGGTTTCTAGTTCATATGATAACCCTGGTCTTTGCCATTGGTTGAGAGTAACGAAGGTAATCCTTACATCATCTGGATCGTAGCGATCGAGCCAGCCCCAAAGGAAGGCTTTGTGTCCACCCCGTAGTCTATCGCGGAGGTTTTTGGCTTTGCCGATATAGAGTAATCCCTCAATCCGATGCCGAAAGGCGTACAAACCAACTCTGGCAGGAATTGCGTCGAAGTCGCGGCTGAGAGGATGACATTGATCGAAGGGGGTAAAGGCAAGAGTATCGAGGATTTGGCGCGCTTCTTCCTGGATGGAGTTGGTCATGGAAATTTGGAGACGCAAGCAGTTTTTCCATCCTACAGCGCGATCGCACTCTACTGTTTCCAGATCCCCCTGATAACGCGATCGCACGGCTTCAAGGTGGCGCGATCGCACTCCACAATCGCTAGTCGAGCTTAGGCTTACAATCGATAAAGGATAGAGCCTCTTCATCGAGATAGCCTGCGATCGCCATTTCAATTACTGCCCACACTGGATAGTTCATTGTTTTGGCTCGCATTTCCAGTCCGGTACGAATGTGTGCGGGTAATCCTTCGAGAAAGATTTGTGCTAATTCAGGGGAGAGATGTCCGGTAATTTGACTTTGTAGGGAAGATGTGTTGTTTGCTATTTTTTCTTCGGGTTGACTGGTGAGATAAAGGGTATCAGGACTAAAATCTTGTTCGTGGGGCCATTGAATGCTGCCAAAGCTAAGTTGAACTCGTTGAAAATAGTCAATGTTTTGAAGTTCGGTGAATATCCCTTTGTCGAGATAGGGAGTGACATCAAAGCGGCGAATTTCGCCATTACTGAAGGTGAGGCGAAGTTGATAGTTTTCTATGGGTTCGACTTTGATGACTTTGGGAGACATACAATTACTCCGGATTACTGGAGAGGGTTGATTTTAAAGACTTGTTGCCCATTGACTGCCAGTTGCCAGTTCGCCATCAGTTCGTCTTGATGGATTTCGATCCAGGCTTGAACTAGCTTGAGTTTAGATTTTTGAAGTTTGCCCTCAAGGATATCTCCATTAGGGATAGCAAATACGGCTTCTTCGTCTTGATAGGTGACGTGTATGTGTGGGCATTGATGTTTTTGGTTATCAAAATAGTACATTCTGACGATGACACCATAAAACATTGAAATTACGGGCATGACGAGAGCTTTTGGGCATGAATTATACTTTCTATTTTAGGCGATCGCACTCTACTATTTCCAGATCGCCTTAAAACGCGATCGCATCCAAATCCATCCCTAAAAGCGATAATGCTACGCATCGCTTCGCGAACGCACTTCCCAGAGAAATAGAAAACATGCGATCGCGCAGCGTGCCTCCAGGCATATCGCTTGGGGTTCAGAAACCGGGTTTTTGCACAAGATTTAGGCTCAGAGGTAAAGGCGATCTGAAAAACCCGGTTTCTTGGGGCAACTAGGGAGATAAACGGGCGATCGCACTTCGGGGATGGTTGAGGAGCGATCGCTTGATTTTGGGGAAAGGCGATCGCTCCTGGAAAAGAGGAAGTGCGATCGCCTTGACATGACCTATAAAACAACTAATCAAGACCAGTAGATTGGTACATTGCGATCAACCTTGTATCCCAAGTTAGTCAATCTGTCAAAATTTCCATCCATGATAGGGTCAAAACTGCCGTGCCTCATTAAGTTTGGCTTACTGTTGTCATCAGTAAGACCTAATGTATTCCCAATTTCGTGCATTGCTACTCGAACCAGCCAGTTGTTCTTTAAAACCTCCTGAAATCTCCTTGTATTGAACTGAATGATATTGTCATAGTCAACTCCGTTTCTATCAACATCTGAATTCTCTACATCGCGAATAACAGGGTTAGTTTTTCCTACATCGTATGTGCCAGCAAACCAACCTGCCTCACCCCCATTTAATTGTTCTTTCACAACAGCGACTTTCAAAACTCCCCCTCTTGGATGATCGCTGGAAAACATATCATTGGTGATTATTCTTTCCCAGTTTTGTTCAGCCTTTAGAATTGTCTGCCACTCTTGGTCAGTAAAACCATTTAGGCGAACAAGTTGGATGTCGATATCTGGATTACCAGGCTTTTCCCAAGAAAGGTCGAAATTCGCTAAACCGCCATGTTCATAGTAATTGAACGCTAGATCGTACCGACCAGCAGGTAGCGCTTTCGTTATTTCTGTAAAACCGTAAGCTTGTGTCCACTGATTCGGAACTGTGATGTCAAACCACTCACCTGTGCTGTGATTTTTAGCACGGATTTGGAATCCATCATCACCTCTTACTCGAAACTTATAGGGACTACCGTCAAAATCAGCCCAGGTGTATGCGCCAATCGCAAAATTGTTATGGGGTAGACGATTCCCATCTCGATTAGGTGCGCCATCTCCCCAGTCAAAATTGATGCCTTTTTTGCCATCGCTGCGGGTATTAGATCCCAAATTAATCACACCAATAGCATTCTGGTTGTTCATTTCCCCGTTCCAGAAATTGATAGGGGGCTGATTACCTTGGCTGCCATTCCAATTGAAAACAGTGGCTTTCCATTGCTGCGATTCATTCACTGAATCTTGGAATTTAGTAGCAGGGGTAATGTTAAAGTTTATAGCTGCACCAACACCCCGCTCGTAGTATTCAATCGC
Organism: Microseira wollei NIES-4236; assembly: GCF_020521235.1. Taxonomy (GTDB): domain Bacteria; phylum Cyanobacteriota; class Cyanobacteriia; order Cyanobacteriales; family Aerosakkonemataceae; genus Microseira; species Microseira wollei. Next base: position 41,392 of record NZ_BLAY01000026.1, read on the forward strand.
GATCGGAAAGTTACTACCGTTCGAGTAGAAATAGCCAGAATTGGTTACAAATGGCTGATCGACCCATTTATCGACTACTGTTTGATTGCCAATACGTACCCTGATGCCATCATCGGCTTGAGTTGTAATTTTGTACAGACCTGGAGCTAGATAACGCTGAGTCGTCATACGAGCAGAGAAATTGTCAGTGGGTATATTAAGACTAGGAGAGTTATTACCCCAGTTGCGAGAAAAACCTCGGCTACCATCTCCTAAGTTCTCAAAAAAGACGGGTTTGTCTGTTAAGTTTATATTGCTAAAATATTCACCCCGCCAGTTGTTTGCAGGAATAAGGATAACTTGACCAGTACCGTTATTCCGCCAGTCTATAAAGCCTTTCTCAAAATTCTGCTGCCAATTTCCGTTCCCAATATGGACTTCTTCACCAGTAGGCAAACCTAACTGACTATTTTGACCGCCTATATTGAGGTAATATTTGCCAAGGCTACCGCGTACAGAAAAAGTTCCATTTGATGAGTGGAAAATAGCACCTCTTTGGAAGTCTTGTCGCCATTTACCAGGTGCAAACTGAACTTCATTACCAGTAGATTCCCCTAAGTCACGGGCAATATTAGGATTACTGTAATAGAAGGATCCAATGCTACCTTGGATTGGAGACCTACTCATTTCTAAGAAATAATTTTGCCCGTTAAAAGCAACCGTTGCGGTATCATCTTCAGCTTTTAACCCCAGAAGTTCACCCGTACTTATCGTTTGACCTTGCAAGAGTCTCGCAAAAATATCTCCTTCATCTCCTGTTGCATCCGAGATATTTATCTTCGAGTCTATATAATGCCCTGTTTCTTCTAGCAGCACACTTGTAATCGCACCTGGATTACCAGCATTTTCTGCTACAAATTCACTGGATAAATAAATTCTATTGGTAGCTTTGTCAAAAGCACCATTTGCTCCATTAATTGCAGCAGATGGAACAATCTCTATGGATGGGAGTTCGGTAAAATTGGCTTTCGCAAACTTTTGAACGATATCGTTAGCTACCTTAGTATCGAAGTTGTCGCCAAAAGCTAAATTCATCTTGGCATTGTAATCTGGATCGGTTGCCAAACCAGTGAGAGAATCGTGAGCCGAGCGCAGAGCTTGCTGTAATATGGGAGGAAGTTGGCGATCGCTATCTGTTCCCTGAGACAACACTATTCCCGTGAGAGAATCTACCGAGTTGTCAACACTGTTGCTAGTGTCTTCTATCTGCGATCCAAATGAGTCGTCACTCATTATCAAACGGTCTTCAATTCCTGGTACTATCAGCGCAGTATTAATCAGTTCGTGACTCGTACCACCCGTTAGCAAGTTTTTAACTGCCGACTGAGAAATGATTCCGCCTGTTGGTTCTACGTTACCAAGCAAACCAATCTGGTAAGGATTGGCAAGTGGGTTCAAAGGGTAGTTGGATTCCGATCCGAAAGACTCTAACATGGTTTTCTCCGTGTAAAAGTTTGGCTTGCTTATGCAAGTTTGTTGGAATGAGGTTGAGGCTAATATGCGGGTGCGGTAGCTTTTTTGGCAATTTTTATGGTTGAACGCCAAAAATAGCTAATTTTTTAGGCTTTTGTCTCTGAAAAATTGTGTGGAACGCTGGTAACTTTTCAGATTGTTTTTTGTTGGCGTTTCAGGCGCAAACTAATGCCCAAAGCACCAATTGCAAATACACCTAATTCAGAAGAAGACTCTGGTACTGATTTCGGTTCTAGTTCAAGTTCCGGTAGGTGAAAAGTGAGAGTGCGGGTTTCGCCTTTGGCAAGAAATCCTGAAAATAAAGTTCCAATTGTTGAGTTGCCTATGGCAATATTCGCTTCATCATCGAGGCCAAACAGATCGAGTTTATAGTCACCTGACGGCAGATTGGGTATGTAAAACTGCTCTGCCCAACCGTCTCCACTGTAAAACGCATCAGGGATTTCATTAACGAGTCCTAGTTCTGCGGTGTAGCCAAACCTGCGTCCAAGTGAATCAGTCAAAATGAAATCAACTGGATCTAATAGACTATGCAAATAATTCCCAGGATTGGAAAAGGAGTTTGGTGAGATAACCGCCCAGTACATAATTTGAGGCGTGAGAGTCGGGATACTCACATTTAGATAGGGAATGTAAATAAATTCCTGATACCAGGGAATGAACCCTTGACCTCCCCGATGACCAACTGATTCGGCAGCCCACTCTATGAGTCCGACACAAGTAAAGTTGTTATCCAACCACCCTTTTTGCTTAAATGGTAAGAAATTACCCTGAAGCATTCCAGGCAGAGTCAGGTATTGATACCCTGCGCTGCGAACTTTGGAGTTTATCTTATCAGCCATCTTATTGGCGAGGTCATAAGAAATAGGTATTTCCAATGTATTTGATGATGGAAATGCTCGAAATACGCCCCGACTGCGTTCTTTCTGAACACCATTAACATTATCAACAGGCTCATATTTTCGGCTTTCTGGATTCCAGTAGAGTCCTTCAGTAGTTGGCTTGGTTGATTCATAGACGTAGCCATTGAAATACAGTCCGACATGATCCCAACCCGGTAGTAGCACACCTCCAACTTCTTGGAATAACAGAGAAGCTTTTGAACCATTTGTCGGAACAGTAAGTCCTTCAAATTCAACAATGCCGCGTATGGAGTCGGAATTAAAGCCACCGGGGTTAGTGCCAATGCCTAATACATCGTTCCATTTACCAGGTGCTGCCCAATTCATGACAACAAAATCTTCATTATAGTAAGCATTATTTGGCTCTCCAGGCCACCAATTTGTATATTGAGGGCGCTGACCGTTATTCACCCATCTGAAATCACCTTCTTTAGCAAAATCGCTCAATCCAATCCAAAAAAGTTCTTTTCCTCCGAAGTTTTTTACAAGCCAGTTTTGCTCAGCAGCATCATTGATTGTGACAAGATTTCCGCTGGATCTGTTAGCCGCATATTGAGTGCGGTGCCAGTTACTCAAAAAAGGGCCATTAGCTGCGGGATCTATGAAAAAATATTTATGTCTATTTACAGAGTTGTAATGTATTGGCTGCTTTATATTACTTTGAGCTTGAGCCGGAATCCCTGTTTCCATTGTGAAAAGCATTGCTCCGATTGCAGCCATTGATAACTTTTTCATAACAGACATACAATTGATTTATCCTCCAAATAATCAGATGCTATTTAGTAGAATTAAATGGCGATCGCGCCCTCTTCCCAAATCACAAGGGGGTTAAAGTCTAAATCATCAAAAGCCGGATTTTAGGGAAATTTACTATTTACTTTCTTTCATCATTCATATAACTCACACATACAATTCAACTTGATTCAGCTTAATTAGATATCTCTGGATACCCGACTTTTTGGAAAAGTCGGGTTTAGGTAGAGCTGTTGCTGGAATTTACAATATATCTCCGCTACAACTTGGCACATTAGAATAATTGCTCGCACCACCCAGAGAACTTTCAAGAGTTACTTCGGCTCCACTTAAAGTGCAGTAAAGGTCAAATGCAGCAGCACCATCAAGGGAGCCTGAATAAGCTTGCGTGCCGCAAAGATTGCCAATATCAAAGGTAGACATCTAAATATCCTAAAGATTGAACTTAGTCTCGATATTAAGATCGCATCTTCCAAAAAATCAAGGGGATATGAACTTTTTTTGTTCAGCTCAAAAAGTTCAAAAAGTTCAAAAAGTTCATAATTTACCGAAGTCCAAAAATAAAATTCATAAAAAATTTAGTTGAGCTTGCTCGTTTCACGGTATACTCAAAGGAAAAATATGAAACTGAGATGAACAATGGATGCAGACGAGATGTCGCCGTTAGTGGCGTTGGCGGAAAATTTAGTCTACAAACGCACAGGACGACCGTTGGAAGCGGTTGAAAAACACATACTCACGGAAATTTTGAGCGGAAATCAACTCAAGAGCATCAAGTTTCCTGGCTATGAAAAAAACACCATAGAACGGGGTATTGCTCCCAAGTTATGGAAACTACTGTCAGAAGTAACAGGGAAAAAAGTCACGGCAAAAAAGGTCATATCAGTCCTCCAAGAACTACAGAAAGAGCATTTGCAGGAGCAAAGGACTGCACAGGTGCGATCGCAACAGAATCCACACACACAACAAGAGTGCGATCGCTGTGTCACACCCGCGATTGTAGAGCGCGATCGCACCAACGAACAGCAAACATCATCCGCACCCAATACATCCACCTGGCACAATTTCATCAACTCGCTCAAACCTGGAGTGCCGCTGTTGCTTTCAGCCGCATTTATTGGCTGTGGATTTGGTCTATCTTGGTTAGCAAATTGGTACGGGGTAACAAATCATTTAGCAGGTGAATTGCCTAAAGCGCAAGCAGGCTACAATTGGGCGCTAAAATTAAATCCAGGGTCGCCATCGGGTCATTATAATTTGGGAAACCTTTACGAAGACCAACAAAATTATCAGGCAGCTAACGAACAATATTCAAAAGCCATGCGAGATGATTTTGTTGCTGCTTCAGCTTATAACAACAAAGCTCGTTTGTATATTATTCAGGATAAAAATCCTACTGCTGCTTTCGATTTGCTGCAAAAAGCTTTACCGCTAGCTAAAGACAAGATTGTCAAGTCGGATATTCATAAAAATATGGGTTGGGTGTTGCTAAAACAACGTCGCTACTCTGAAGCAGAAGCACATTTGCGAACTGCGATAGAATTAACGCGATCGCGCGCTTCTAGTTATTGTTTGCTGGCTCAAATTTTAGATCGTCGAGGAGATAAAAAAGCTGCGTTGGTGCAATGGCAACAATGTCTCGGATATGCTTCGATGTATAACAAAGATGAAGCAATTTGGATCGGGATGGCACGACAACGGATAAATAATGTTAAAAATTAATGTTTTGAGTAAGAGGCGGAGCCTCATGATTATCGTTCCCAGGTTGAACCTGGGAACGAGATCTAATAATGCACCAGCCGCCGTCACCCTGAAGGGTGCGGCTATACAAACTTGCGTCCGCCAAAGCGGACTGAAGAATTTGATTAGCCTGCTTTGGCAGGCTTTGTTTGTGTAGTCCTACCCTTCGAGGGTAGGTGCTTTTACCAGAGGTGTAATGTTGATGAAAAACCGCGTAGCGATCGCATTCATCATAGCCACAATCCTATCCGCTGTAAATTGGCAGTTAGCAATTGCACAATCTAATTTCAATGATTCGCCAATTGGCAAAATTGTTGAAGCTAGCGGCGAAGTTTTGTTGCAACGTCGGGGAAGGTCGCAATTTCATCGCACCAGCGTTGGAACAAACTTATATTCAGGAGATTTACTCAAATTAAATAGAGGCATTCGAGCGATTGTTTTTTGTTACGAAAATCGCCAATCTTGGCGCGTTCCTGAAGGCATTTCTGGTGCAGGAAATGGTTGTCCTCCCACATCGCAAGCTATCTTTACACCAAGCGGCCCAATTGGCCCGACGCGCAGTTCAAGTTATCCTATTCCTGATATTATCAGTCCGCGCCGAACAGCAATATTAAATAACAAACCTACATTCCGCTGGTATCCGGTAGCAGGCGCAACCAGCTATATTGTGCGAGTCAGCGGTACGGGGGTAAACTGGGAGCAGGAAGTTAGCACGACAGAGATTGTATATGCAAGCGATCGCGCGCTGCAACCTGGTGGAATTTATTCCCTCTCTGTGAAAGCAAATAACAGTCCAGTTGTAGCGCAAGAAGTATTTACCTTGGTCAAACTAGAAGATGCACAGCGCATTTTAACAGACATAGAAGCTGTGAATCGTCAAGATTTACCAGATGAAGGAAAAATTTTAATCTTGGTGGAAATTTACCTCAAAAATAAACTGATTGCCGAAGCAACAGACAAGTTAGAAGATTTAGTTAAACGGGGAACTAAAACAGCAGCATTTTACTACACTTTGGGTGAATTATACGGACAGATAGGACTAATTAATTTAGCCCTAAATCGCTACTTGCAGGCAATTGAACTAGGGAAAACTGCCAACGATATCGAGGCACAAGCACAAGCAAAAACTCGTTTAGCGGCATTTTACAGCGCCATGGGTAATTTTAAGGAAGCTATCAATTGGTTAACTCAAGCCAAAACGGAATACGAAACTTTAGGAGAGCAACAACAAATTAACGAAATCGAGCAACAATTACAGAAGTTAAAAAATCAATAAACCTCTTGTTATGTCCAACAGTCCGCCAGGGATTCAAATCCCTGGCTAATAGCGAAAGTCCGTTAAAACGGACTGATAGCAAATCCGATTAATATATCCCCACGACTACGCAAATCACCTTTGTTTCTATGAAAAATCGTCGGTTTGGGAACCAGAGATCGTAGCAAGAAACAAAGGTGATAAAATCGTCGCGTGTAAGTCCTGACCCCTTTTTTTCTTCAGTCTGCGTAGGCAGACTTTGCTTGTGTAGCGGCAGGATTAATCCTGCCGCTGCACTTACAACCAATTTCCCACCAAAATATAAGGCGACCAATAATAGGGATGCTGTTTATTTTTTTCATCCTTTAACAAAGATAGTTGCGCCTGCTGAAGCGCCACAGCTTTCGTCAGTTTATTTAAAGCCAATCCTTGATAAAACCGACTCATTAAAGTGCTAGTAGAAGCATCATCCACCTGCCACAATGTCCCCAAAGTAGTGCGCGCACCCGACTTTACAGCTACTCCAGCTAATCCTAAAGTAGCGCGTTTATCTCCTTGAGCAGTTTGACAAGCACTTAAAACTAATAAAGAAATCTCTTCAGATCTACTTTGGCTTCTAATTCGCAATATTTCCTGCAATTGTATCGCATCAATTGGCTCTGGTGAAGCGGTTAAAATAAAAGTTAACTTGGGGTCGAAACTAAAATTACCGTGAGTTGCTAAATGAACCACGTTATAGTCGGATGAATTGAGTTGAATTTGAAAATTTTCAGTTCTAAATTTGTCATCTAGCAAAATTGTCGAATCTATCTTTAACCGCTGCAAAGTTGCCTGGATTTGCTGCAATTCGCTTTTGATATGATTTAAGGCAACAAAGTTAAATTTTTGCTGTCTTATGATTAAATCTCGACTCCCGCTTAATCCAGCGATTAAAACCTGGTTAAATTGTTTGGAGGATACTAAAACTTGGGAACTGGGAACAATTGCTGTGGCATACTGTTGGACTAGATACTGTTTCTGTTCCCTGTCGTAGAGAGATGCCAGGGGAATTTTTCGCAGTTCGCTATCTAGAACAAATACCAAGGTTTTGATGTCGTTTAAATCTGGTTTGATGGGTTTGATTAACCAATCGTAAACTGTTTGAGACAAGGGTAAAACCGTCGTTTCCAAGTCTGCCAATTTACTCAAGGCAACAAATAAATTGTTTAGCGTATTTTCAACTTCTTGAGATGGTGGTAAAGCAGTCCAACGATGAATTAACGGTTGGTTGGGTAATTTGAGGATAATTTCTAAGCGGTTATCTAAAATAATCGGATAAATTGCTGCTGTTTGACTTTGTTGGTTAATTATTTCGTCCAGTTGCTTTGGATTGTTTTCTACCAAACTGCACCGGAGAAATTTTTCCAATTCGGCAATATCGAGAGATTGAATAATGTTTCGAGCAAATTCTAAATTGTTTTGAGTTGGTGAGTGAGATTGTAAGAGTAATTTAACTAATTGACGATAGACAGGTTCGATGCTGTCTCGAAAAGAAAACTGGATGTCTGGATTTTCGATTCCAACTAAATCGCCGCGCAAAGATTGTATGGTGTAGAATGCTTCGGTGTAAAATGCGATCGCATCCCCCACTCTCCCCTGTTTTTCCCCCAATCTACCTAATTGCCATTGCCATTGGTAAGCAATATCCGCTGCTGTCGCTTCCTTGGCTAATCTTAAAGCTTCCAGGGTCAAAATTTGAGCATCGCTAAAATTTTGAGTCACTTCGTACAGTCTACCTAAATATCCTAAACCATAAGATTTGGATCGTAAATCGCCAATTTCCTCTGCTTGTTGCACAGATGTGGCTAATAATTGACCAATTTCTTTCCAACTAGGAGCGACAGCGGCATTAACTTGTTTTAAGCAAATTAAATTGTGCGCCAAGTTGATGCGAGATGCAATAGTTATTCTATCCCTTGGTAAGCGATCGATTTCAGCTATGATTTGAGGTAATAAAGTTTGTATTCTTGATGGTTGTTGGAGTGCGATAGCCACACTTATATAATTAATTTGTGCCTGGTTTTTTGTAGCGTTTGACGCAGATTTTATCGCTGCCTGTCCGTAATATTCAGCAGCGCGTTGATAGCGTTCTTTAGTATTAGAGTAACTAGCATGAGGACAGTTTAAGGGTTCGACGCTAGTAAAACTTTGCTCTTCTCTATAACCTTTACTTCGTTCTACATTTCCCAAACTCAGCAAAGCGGCACTTTCTGCTTCGGGAGAGGGCAATCTTTGGGCAACTTTTAAACTCAGCGATAAAACTTGTGTAGATAATTCTAAATCGCCTAATTTTTGCAAGACATCGCCTAACCCCCGTAACCCAATCGCTTTGGAGATAGAATCAGGTCGTTTGTCAAGGGGATGAAACAAAAAGTCAAGATTTGGATTATTAGATCGATCGAGCAAAGTTTGATGGTGTTGGATTAATTTTTCGCAGCTAGTTTCGCCGACTTCAAAAGCTTGTAATAAAGTGTTGCAAGCTAAAGGATAGCGCCCCAAACTTTGCCATGCTTCGGCTTTATTAATTAGACTTGAAGTCATTCCCTCTTTATCCCCAATTTGAGCCGAAAGATCTGCTGCTTGTTGCCAAATTCGGGCAGCGGCTTCAAACTGTCCAGCTTGATGAATTTTTTGGGCTTGAATTGTTAGCTGTAAAGCCGGAGAAGCGGGCGATCGCTCCCCCGCTTCACTTGGTATAATCAAAGTTAAAACCAGCGTTATTAAGAACAGAATAAATATACTCAGATTTCGCATTTTTCCCATAAACCGCCCGCAAATCAATTTGCGGGCTAATAGCTGAAGTCCACTCAAGTGGACTGGAAAATAAAATTTAGTCCACTTCAGTGGACTTAAGCTATGAGCCAGGGATTTTAATCCCTGGCGGGTGAATAGGCAGGTGCAAAATTTTCTCGATCGTTTAAGGTGCATGACAATTTCCTGAAATCCGCAACAACCTATTAGTAGGAGGAGAAGCTACTAAAACAATCTCACCTCGATCGTTTCTGATCCATCCAGTTGCTTCTACTATCTGGGTAGGTGTATTTTGTGGAGTAACTGTTTCCGATTGATTTTCGAGTTGATTAAATATTACAGCCTCGCTGCGAAGTGCTTCTGCTGGTTGAGGCGGTACACCGCGCCCGGTGACGCTTAACCTATTATCTTCATCGGGAGAACAACCCAAGACAATTTGTCTTGACGTATCGACAAATTGCGGGGATAAATCTAATAATCCCTGACTGGGGTTAACATCTGGAGTGTTGAGGTTAACTTCTCCTTCTCGTCCAAATGTCGAACTAGCAGTAATATCGCTTTGTGGCGTTGCTTGTTGACGGTATTGAGTGCCAAAAATTCCTTGGGAATTAATTTGCACTCTACCTCCATCACCTCTTTCCGCATTGGCGGTAATATCGCTATTTTCTAATGCTGCTAAAACACCCGTATTGATGATGATATTACCACCCGTAGCACTTGTTCTGCCATTTGTTGCGATCGCGCTGCCATCCCGCAATATTATGTTATGCGATCGCAGTCGAATATTACCAAAATTACCCGCTTGAGTTTCGGCATTCAGGCTACTGTTATCTAACTCGATAGAATTAGCTGTAATATTAAGATCGCCTGCTGCCCCTTCTCCATCTGCACTAACAGAAATTTTAGCTTCTGCTTCAAGTTGCAACTGTCCAGTTTGAATGGTTAAATTTCCTCCCGCACCTTTTGACTCAACTGCCGTATTTGCAAACAGTCCGCTATTTGCACCAACGCCCGCGACGTTTTCAGCACCAAATTGAGCCAGTCGATTCGTAAACGTGGAGTCGCTTCCAGAGATAATTATGCGTGCGATCGCATTAATTCTAATGTCGCCAGCTTTGCCACCACTGTTAGTTGTAGTAAATACTTGTCCGCCATTTATAGCTGCAAAAGTATTAACGTTAATAGTAACGTTGCCACCATTTGTGTCCCTAATTGTTGCAGCGTTAATCACGGAGCCATTTTGCACTCGCAACACATTTGTATTGACTATAATATTTCCACCGCGCCCAGATGCCAGCCGCTCTGTTTGGCTAAATAATCCACTAGAAAATCCATCATAAATGCCAAACCCAGATAAAGTTACTGCATCAACTGTGTTAATCCAGATATTTCCTCCGTTTCCCTCTCCGTTGGTGCTGGTAGTGACCAAAGCACCATTGCTCACCTCAAGCGACCTAGCTGCGATATTAATATTACCCCCTTCTCCAACTGCTCCCCCTCTCACCCGACTGAACGCACCGCTGGAAAATTCATTGGCTCCTTCTCCATCAAACAAAACCCGATCGCGAACATTAATATTGATATTTCCTGCACTTCCTTGTCCCAAGGTACTAGCCGTCAAAACTGCACCGTTAGTAACAAACAACGACCCGGTATTGATGTTAATATTTCCCCCCTGCCCTGCGCCTGTACCTTCCACTCTGCTGAAGGATCCACTCGAATAAATATCAGTATTATTGCGTGTAAAAGGCCGCTGTCCAGTAAAATAGATCCTGTCACGGGCATTGATATTAATGCTGCCTGCGTTGCCTAATCCTCTAGTACTGGTAATTAAAACTGCTCCATCAGTTACTTCAAGCAACTCGGTTGTGATGTTAATTTCGCCACCGTTACCAATACCGGGCGCGCCGACATCGTTAATAATAGCGGTAAAGAATTCTTGTGGACTAAGACTTGCACCCGCGATCGCAACCTTACCCGTTGCATTTATCTCAATATTTCCAGCTATTGCACCAGGCGAACCTAAATTTTCGGCGATTCCAGCTTCTAAAATACTTCCAGAACTAATTTCTAAATTGCGGGCATTAATATTAATACTGCCGCCGCCATCCGTTCTCACATTAATTCTAGATCGATTAGCGATCGCAACATCAGCTCGTTCGGCAGAATCAGCAAAACTCAAGCTCCCATTGCTATTGAGTGTTATAATTCCAGTTCGCGAATATCCTCCTAACTCAATTCTCCCTCCTGGAGCTTGTAAGGTTCCACCTTCTAATCTTATTTCACCTCCTACAATAGCTAAGGTTCTTCCGGGTTGTACTGCTAAACCTTGAGGGCTATTTTCTCTTTGAATTTCGGCAATTTTACCAAGTGTAAAATTATGCCCTGAACCCTGCAATAAAATCCTGACTGGATTTGCACCCATTTGTAACCCAATCGGAACGTTAATTGTTAACAAAGGCGCAATTTGCGGATTAACAGCACTAAACTCTGTCCCATCGGCAAACTTGAGACTATTCGCTGTCGTACCAATAAAAGAACCACCAATATTTAGCCTTGCATTAGCACCAAAAATAATTCCGTTGGGATTGATTAAAAATAAATTAGCCGTCCCATTAGCTTTAATGAAACCATCAATATTAGAAATAGAACCACCAGTCACGCGGGCGATAATGTTTTGGATATTCTGTGCGTTGTTAAAGTAAGCTTCGATACCCGTAGGAACGGAAAACAGTTCAAAACTGTGGAAAAGATTTCCACCCGCTGTTGTTCCTGCTTGAATTAGATTAGCTTCACCTTGCACTTCAACGGTGGAATTGATTGGCAGAGTGCGATCTGGGACGATTTGAGACTTCGCGACAGGGCAAATGCAAGCGATCGCACAACCTGCAAGTAGCGCTCGCTGTGCGGTTTTCCACTTCCAACACCGAATTGCCAATTTGTGTTTCATGGGAGAATTTTAGCGCGCTCGCGATCGCAATTCCCAGAAACCGGGTTTGTGTGGGGTGGAGATGCTCCCGCGAGTGCGGAAGGGAGGCATATCGCACCCATCAATTGCTGTACGGGCACGGCATCAAAAATATATTGGCTTGCGAACAATGTTAATCGTGCCGTGCCCCTACCAATTCTACTTACCACGCCACAAATGCACGGCATCTGGATTGATGTGCGATCGCAGTTGTTGCCATTCTTCGAGTAAGTATTCACCATCCACGGATGCCTGATGCTGTTCATCCTTCAGAACTGCCAGTACGTGAACACCAGACGGATAGGCGACATGCCGAATTTCTGGTTTGTAACCCAGATCCTCGATCGCAGCTAAAACTTCAGCCGCTAAACCCGCAATCGTCAGATCGACGGCGAGGATGATTTGACCCGGTTTAGCCCCTGGTTTGACGCATTCCAAAACAACCATTACTGTTTCTCCTTGTAGTTACAACGGTACACTTGTGGACGAGCTTCAATTTTGCGGGGTTCGGTGACTGATTCGAGTTCAACCCCATACCGATCGGCTCGTTTCTGGCAGTCTTTCTGTGCCTGCTTGGGGCTGTCTGCAACGATGGGTTCGTCCCAACGGTAAGGCTCTTTTTCGGGATCGTCAATCATAATTTGGATTGCTCCTCATTTCAATCTCAAGCCTGCACTCGCGGACATTTCAGAACGCTAATCATTTCACCTTTGTTGCGCGTTGGTACTGGTTGACTCCAAGCCCAAATTGCCGCGATACGCGCAACGTGCAAACTGTGGATCTTTTGCTTAATCCAATCTGGCGTACCAATCAGAATCATGCGATTGGCTGGTTGATCTGAAGCTGGTATTGCATCAGCGATAGACACAGTAGGCATTTGGCTACTATCAGCAGTCAAATTTTCTATCATTTGGGTTTACCTGAATTGCTGACAAATCCCTCTGTTCTCAATCGAGAAGGATAAGATCATACCCGTATGCGCTCAATTGAGAACATTTACTTGGTTATGTTCCTCTGACAATATTGGGTGCATGGGAAAGGCAGGAAAGGCACTCAGGCAAGTACTCGAAAGCTACGGCATTGCCCAAATCGACTAGCGTTGACAATGGGCATCAATCGGTCTACCGTCAGCCAGTGGTTCAACGAAACCAGAGATCCTTCGGCTGAAGCAGTGACCGAGATTGTTTCAGCCTTGGAGAAGATAAACGAAGCGGCGGCGAAAGAGTTTCTAGTGCTGTACCTGGGGCGCATTGTTCAGAATGACGACCAGACATAAACTTTGAGCATGGGAAAAGCAGGTAAGGCACTCAGACAAGTACTAGAAACCTATGGCATTGCCCAAAATCGGCTAGCCGTGAAAATGGGCATCAACCGTTCCACCGTTTACCAATGGGTGAATGAAGTTAGCGATCCATTGGCGGAAGCAGTCACCGAAATCATCAAAGCCTTGCGACAGATAGATGAAGCTGCTGCGGAAGACTTTATCGATCTATATCTTGAACGTAATTCCCGGAATGACGATCGGGATACAGCGCTGTAGGGGCACGGCATCAGAATATATTGGCATCGCGAACAATGTTAATCTTGCCGTGCCCCTACCAACCATCGATGATTGAAAGTTGCCAGAAATTGGGTGGTTTGGGGAGGGGAAGCGTTCGCGAGTGCGGAAGGGAGGCATATCGCACAACCATCCGACTCTGGTAATATCATGCTTTCCCTGCGATGAAATTTCCCATCTGGGAAATCCACCCATGACCAAGCTGATTATCCAAATTCCCTGTTACAACGAGGAAAGCACCCTGGGAACAACCCTAAACGCACTCCCTCGCCAGCTTCCCGGCATTGATATTATCGAATGGCTCATCATCGACGATGGCAGTATTGACAACACCGTAGAGGTTGCCAAAGCTTACGGAGTCGATCATATCGTGCGCTTGACCACCAATCGAGGTTTAGCCAAAGCATTCATGGCAGGATTAGAAGCAAGTATCAAAGCCGGTGCAGATATTATTGTTAACACCGATGCCGATAACCAATACTGTGCAGAAGATATTCCCAAATTAATTGAACCAATTTTATTAGGCCGAGCCGAAATTGTGATCGGTGCCAGACCGATTTTCAAAATCAAACACTTTTCACCCATCAAAAAACTCCTGCAAAAATTCGGCAGTTGGGTAGTGCGCCTCGCCAGCAGTACAGATATTCCCGATGCGCCCAGTGGCTTTCGCGCCTTCACTCGCGAAGCGGCAATGCGGATGAACGTATTTAACGAATATACCTATACATTAGAAACGATTATTCAAGCCGGACAAAAAGGGATTGTAATGACATCAGTTCCAATTAGAACCAACGGTTATTTACGCCCTTCGCGCCTAGTTAAAAGCATTCCAACTTATATCAAGCGGTCGATTTTTACCATCCTGCGAATCTTCATGGTTTACAGACCGCTCCGCTTTTTCTTAATATTAGGAACCGTGCCATTTAGCGCCGGATTTTTATTAGGATTGCGCTGGTTAATTTATTTCTTTCAAGGTACGGCTCGCACGAGAATTCCCAGCTTAATATTGGCGACAATTCTAATTTTAATCGGTTTTCAACTATGGATGTTTGGTTTAGTAGCAGATTTACTATCAGTCAATCGCAAACTCATGGAAGAAATTCAATTACGGATGCGAAGAATGGACGCAGAAAGAAGCAGAGGAGCAGAGGAGCAGAGGAACAACGAACTATAAACAATTAGCAATTAGCCATTAGCAATTAGCAAGCTTGCAATTAGCAATTACCAATGACCAAAGACTTATTCGCCCGCGAAGCACTCGCCCAAATTCCCAAAATATTAACATTGCTAGACCGCAATCCCCACAGCCCCACTTATGGCTGTTTTGACCGCAACTTCTGGCAATACAAAATCATCGATTTTCCCAGCGGTATGGCACAGGAATTTGTCTGGCCTTTGGCGCTGGTTTATCATACCGCTGTGCCGAATAATCCCTTTTATAGAAGGCGGGTGATTCGAGATTGGGTCGAAGCCGGAATACTCTACGCCGCCCGCAGCGCCCATCGCGACGGCTCCTGCGATGATTATTTCCCCTACGAAAGAGCGGGGGGCGCTGCTGCTTTCTCCCTACTGGCTTGTATTGAAAGTTACACAGAATTAAAATTAAAAAATGACGAGATTCTCAAGTTTTTTGAGAAGCGGGCAAATTGGTTAGCTCATCACAATGAAAGCGGCAGATTGACCAATCACCAAGCTTTAATTGTCTTGGGTTTAGAATTGCTTTCTAAACTATTATCAACTACCCAGTGGGATAAAGCGAAAGCGCTACGTTTGGAACGGGTTTTAGATTGGCAAAACGCTGAAGGTTGGTTTCAAGAATACGAAGGTTGCGATCCGGGGTATCATACGCTGACGATTACTTGTTTGGCGAGAATTTATCAAATTAGACCCGATATAAGATTGAAAGAAGCACTGATTAAAGCGGTTGATTTAGCGGCGCATTTCGTGCATCCAGATGGCTCTTACGGGGGAGAATATGCCAGTCGAAATACCTATAACTTTTTCCCCCACGGGTTTGAATTAGTCGGGCGGTGGATGCCAGATGCACTGAGGATAAATGACCGCTTTTTAGTGGCACTTGCTAACAATCTTGCACCTTGTTATGCTGACGACCATATTATCGGTCACCATACTTGGAATTATCTACTCGCTTGGCGAGATTTTGTGGCAGAGCGACCCGCACCCGCACCGCGTACTAATGATAGTCTTTGGTTAAAAGAAGCGCAAATTTTGCTCGAACGACGCGGGGATACAGAACTTTATTTGGCCTTGAATAAAGGCGGTGTTTTTAAGCTGTTTCGGGGGAAAAAATTAGTAGCTTCGGATACGCAGTTTTCCCTGCTAGTACGCGAGGGTAAAAAAGTGAAAAATGCCGTGGGGCATCTGGTTGACAAATATCAAGTAAAATTAGAGGATGACACGATTACAATTCAAGGTCAGTTGGGGTGGGCAAAACAAAAACAAATGACGCCGCTAAATTTGTTAATTCTGCGCGTGGTGATGCTTTCTTTTGGGCGATTTTTCCCGAATTTGATTCGCAAGTTACTGCAAAAAATGCTAATTACGGGTAAAAAAGATGCACCTTTTAAGTTTACGCGGGTTTTAAAATGGGAAAATGATGGATGGGTAGTGATGGATGAATTGGTAGCGATGTCGTGGAAGAATGTTGTGAGTGCGGGGATTGGTTGCGATCAAACTTCGATTTATGTGGTGATGAGTCGGACTTTTCAGTTAGGTCAATTGCAACCTTGGATGGATTTAACTGAGGAAGTGAAGAAACTTTCTGCGGGTAAGACGTTAAAATTGGAACGCAATTTTTGACAGCGAGGCAGAGCCTCGCATACCTTGCTCCCAGGCGGTCGCCTGGGAGCGAGAAAGTGGGAGGCTCTGCCTCCGGCTGCCCGTGGCTGCCCGTGGCTGCCCGTGGCTGCCCCTGGCTGCCGCTGGCTCCCAGGCGACCGCCAGGGAGCGAGAAAGTGGGAGGCTCTGCCTCCGGATAATTAAGCAAATAAGGAAGTATTGATGAAGGAAGAAAATGCACAGAAAATGCGATTGCATGAGATGAATCCGCTGGATAGATTTTCTGACCGAGTGGAGGATTATGTTAAATATCGACCGAGTTATCCAAGGGAGGCGATCGCATCGATCATATCCTCATTAGAAACTGCCGAAGTAGTAGCAGATGTGGGTGCTGGTACGGGTATATCTTCACGTCTGCTAGCTGATTTACACAGCATACGGGTAATTGCAATTGAACCAAATGCTGAAATGAGACAAGCTGCTGCACCCCATCCTTTGGTAGAATTTCGAGATGGAACCGCAGAGGCTACTAATTTACCCGATAATCAGGTTGATTTAGTAACTTGCTTTCAATCTTTTCACTGGTTTAATCCTATATTAACGCTGCCGGAGTTTCACCGAATTTTAAAGCCATCTGGGAGATTAGCTATAGTCTGGAATACGCGCGATCGCAACGATCAATTCACTGCTGAATATAGCAGCATAGTCCGCAAAGCATCAAACAATCATCCAGGTGAAAAGCGTTCCGATGCCATCCAACCTTTTCTAGAAAGTCCGCTTTTTGTGAATCGTCGTCTGTTTATATTTCCTTATAGGCAGAAGTTAGATTTAGCGGGATTGGTTGGTCGTGCTATGAGTACTTCATATATTCCAAAGTCAGGGGAAGCATATCAGGAATTGTTGTCTGATTTGCAGCAGTTGTTTGAGGGGAGTTGCGATGAGGATGGATTTGTATCTTTAGTTTATCAAACTGAAGTTTATCTCGCTGAACCGATTTAAACGAACCACAGAGGCACAGAGGACGCAGAGAAGAGGAAGAAGAGAGGAGATGAAGAGAGTTGTTTCTATTTTTGTTAGTTTGGTTATCCTGGGTGTAATCTATTGGAAGATAGATTTGGCTGGGTTGATTGGGGTTTTTCAAAATTGCGATCGCTTCTGGATGGCGATTAGTTTGGGTATGGTTGTTCCCCTGACGGGTATTACTGCTTGGCGGTTGCAACAATTGATGCCAAATAAGTCTAATTTGGGGTTGTTTGAGGCGAATAAGTTGATTTTGGCGGCGAGTGTTTTAAATATGGTTTTGCCGTCGAAAATGGGGGATATTGCTAAGGCTTATTTTATGAAGCAGCGGGGACATTTGGATGGTTCGCTGTCGCTTTCTTTGGTAGTGTTTGAGAAAGCTTGCGATATGTTGTCGCTGTTGTTGTGGTGTGGGTTTGGGTTGATTGTTTATCAGAATAAGGATTGGTTATTTTGGGTGATGACGGGGAGTGTCCTTTTTGGACTGGTGACGGGGGTTTTGCTTTTAGGGTCGCGGAAGTTTGCGGCGGTGTTTTTTATTATAGGGAAGGCAGTTGTACCTAAGAAAATGCGCCATAAGTTGGAGAAGTTGCGTCTATCTTGGGGCGAAATGCACGATTATTTTTGGCGGGATAAGTTACAGTTGCTGAAAATAAGTTTAACTTCGGTGTTTATTTGGTTTCTGCACCTTTTGCAAATCTGGTTTTTTATCCTTGCACTTAAAGCTTGGACGCCAATGTTGGCAAATTTGGCTTTGTCTCCCTTGGCGATTTTGGCGGGGTTACTGCCGCTGACGTTTGCGGGGGTGGGGACGCGGGATGCTGCTTTGATTTTGTTTTATCAACCTTATTTTGCTGCGCCTACTGCGGCGGCGTTGGGTGTGCTTTGTACTTCGAGGTATTTGTTGCCTGCGATCGCTGGTCTGCCTTTTCTGGGACAATATCTGGTAGCTGTGCGGGATTTTCGGCGGGAGTCGCTTTAAGAATTGAGATTTTTTTATTGAACCGCGAAGGCGCGAAGAGCGCGAAGGAAGAAGAGAAGGTAGAGACGTTGGGTTGTTGTTTGGGGATTTTATATGCAGAGGTTAAAGGGATTTAATAAGTTTGTTTTTCCGGAGAAGGTGGCTTGGTTTGCAATCGGGTTTGGGATTGTTGTTAGGGTTGCTCAATATATTTGGAATCGTTCTCTTTGGGCGGATGAAGCGGTTTTGGCTTTGAATATTGTTAATCGATCTTTTTGGGAATTGCTACAGCCTTTAGATTATGACCAAGGTGCGCCTCTGGGTTTTTTGATGGTTGAGAAGTTGGCGGTTGAAGTGTTTGGCAATAATGAGTATGCTTTGCGGTTGTTTCCTTTAATATGTGGTGTCGTCTCTTTGGTTTTATTTTATCAGTTGGCGAACAGGTTTATCCAGGGGTGGGGGGTTACAATTGCGGTGGGGCTTTTTGCTAGTTTGCATTATTTGGTTTACTATAGTTCTGAGGTGAAACAGTATTCTTGCGATCTAGCGATCGCTTTACTCTGTTCTCTAATATCTTTGCGTCTATTGAGGCAAAAGTTGGGGATTTATGAGATGATAATTTTGAGTTTAGGGGGAGCGATCGCTATCTGGTTTTCCCATCCAGCTATTTTTGTCTTAGCAGGCGTTGGCGGAAGTTGTTTTTTACTTAAATTAGTTAAAAAAGAAAACATAAAGTTAGCCAATTATTTAGTTATTTATTCAAGTTGGATAATCAGCTTTGTCGCTTTTTATTTGATATCGATTAAAAATTTGAGCGGTGACGAAGATTTACTCACCTCGTGGCGGGCAGCTTTTCCATCATTCCCCTTAGATATTATTTGGTATCTCGATGCTTTCGGTAAATTCTTTTATAGACCATTAGGTTTTAATGGCCCATTCGATGGATTAGCTATAATTATTTTTGTAGTAGGCTGTATCGCCTGCTATCGTCGCAACAAACAAGCACTATTAATTATAGTTTCACCCATTTTAGTTACATTTTTAGCCTCGGCTTTACAGAAATACCCGTTTCGCAGTCGTCTGGTATTATTCCTCACTCCATTTGTGATATTACTGATTGCCGAAGGAGTCGATTACATTCGAAGCCAAACCAGATATATAGCGGTTTGCAGCCGGATCAGGTACACCTTCGTTTGTGTAGCGGCAGCATTAATGCTGCCGCTACACAAACTCAGCCTTAAGGCTTTGCTTCACTCGCTCGCAATCTGCTGTAAATTTGCTCCTATAGTCAATATTTTACTATTATTCTTGTTACTCGCTCCCCCCATAGCAAGTGCCAGTCAACTTTTAGTCAAACCTTACCTACGAGGCGAAATAAAACCCGTTCTTAGTTATATCAAAACCAATCAGCAACCCGGAGATACTCTATACATCTATCAGCGGGGAAAATATCAATTCATCTACTACGCAGAAAAATTTGGCTATCAAAAAGGAGATTACATCATTGGCGTAGACGACTTAGATAAATACGATGGAAAAAAACTATCAGAAGCAGAATGGCAACGATATAAAAACGACCTAGATAAACTGCGCGGCAATAAAAGAGTCTGGTTACTCTTTTCTCACGCAACCGTCGCCAGTGAAAATAAAAAAATTAAATCCTACCTAGACACCATAGGTAAACAAATCAATTTCTTTGAACGTCCAGGTGCCTTTGTTTATTTATACGACCTCAGTTAATCCTCCCTTCTCTTCCTCCTCTTCTTTGCGTACTTCGCGCCTTCGCGGTTCATTTATATCTTCTCTTTCCGTGGCGGCACAATACCCAACCGATTCAAACCTTCATCAATTTCCCTCAACAATTCAAAATCCTCCTCAAACCCAGAATACCCCTTCTCCAGAAACGCAAACGCCTGCCGAAATTGACCCGGACTTGCTTCAATCGGACAACTAAAATGACAGGGAACAATACGCTGAAAATCCCAACTAGCTATTTTATCCGCCCAGTCGATAGTTTCTTGCGGCGCGCGATTGAGAATCAGCGTTTGTAAAATTGGCGCTACAAGCAACCTGCCGCCCCCGCGCAGGGCATCAAATGACTGTTTCCAGTTTTTTTGCCATTTGAAAGGGTACAAGCCGAAATAAGCCTTCCTTGACCGATCAGGTGCTTGCAATGAATCGCGAAATGCCTGCCCTAGTTTAATTGTCTCTAATACGCTGGGACGGAAGTAAAATGCAAATAACGAAACTCGCTGCCATCCTTTACGACGGTTTGCTGGACTGTCGAAGACTATCTCGGAGGCATGATTTCTGGCGTGGAAGAGCAAGGGATAAGGGTCAATTTGAACAATTTCTGGCGCTTCTTCTGGTATCACAACAACCGAGTCTGTTACTAACAAGGTGTTTGTAGTTTTGTGGAAAAAGGCTACTTCTGCAAACTTTCCCAGTCCCAGATAGATTGGCCCTAAAATGGCATAATCAAAATCATCGGCGAAGGGGGTTTTTGTGCAATCTTCTGGCAGTATAAATGTGCGTTTGCCAGGAAAACCCAGCCAATTCAAGGGCAAGTTTAGGGGAAAACTCCACTGGGAAGGCGCTACAAATACCTGTGCGTTAGGAAAATATCTGGCAAATGGTCCGACAAAAATTTTGTGTTCGAGTCCGGAAATTGTCGGCAGGATAATGTATTTTACCTCCCCGTGTTGTGCTACTAATTCTTTAACGAGTCGGATACATTCTGGGGTGGGTGCAACGGGTGCGTAAATGAGAAGTCCACCTTTGGAGAGTTTAACAACGGTCATGCGAATCGGGACGACTACGTAGAAGATGCCCTGAAGTTGGTCGAATGTCCAGACTGTATCTTTAATGACTTCTTTGCGAAGGGTGCGCCGCTTACTATATGGGTAAATGGGGAGGGCAGGCCAAAAATGCCACGAGAAGTCATTAGGATGTGCGTTCATGATGGTTTTATCTATTGCCAATTTCCGACTAAAACAAAGGGTGACCAATAATAGGGAAGTTGATATTCGCTATTCTTTAAAAGATACACTTGAGCGCGACGCAATGCTTCGGCTTTTGCTATATCTTTATTGTCGGTTATTTCTTTGTAAAATTGACCGATGAGTATAGAAGTAGACTTATCGCTTACTTGCCATAGGGTTGCTAGGGTACTGCGCGCCCCTGCCCTTACTGCTACCCCCGCGAGTCCTAATGCTGCTTGGTTGTCTCCTTGGGCGGTTTCGCAAGCACTAAGGACGAGTAATTCTATCGGTTGACCTCTGCCTAGTTCTCCCGTCCGCAAAACTCGATCTATTTGTTTGACGTTGACTCGTCCATCCCAAGTCAAAATAAATGTTTCTTCGGCTTTTGAACTAAAATTTCCGTGAGTGGCGATATGTACGACGGGGAAAGGAGATGCTTCTATATTTGTTTGGATGGCTTCGCTGGTAAAGGTATGATTAAGCAGTTCTTGACTGGGAAGTTTTGCCTGAATTAGCCTTAGTTCAGATTCCACATTCGGTAAGGGTTCAAAGTTTTCCCTTGCTTCGGATAAACCAGCTGCTAAAGCTGTTAATCTTACTTCTGTTAATCGTTGGGGTTTGAGTAACTGCAATCCAGGGGTGAGGGCGATGCTATACTTTTCGATTAAATATTGGTTCCCGTCGTTGAGAACTGCCATTGGAATATTTCGCAGCAATCCATCTAAGACGAATACCAAGGTTTTAACCCGACTATTTTTCAGTTCTGTTTCGGCAGGACGGATCAACCAATCGTACAATTGTCTAGAATAAGTCAGAATATCTGGATCTTGACTGTTTCTGGAGTCGGCGAGCAATTTCTGTAAAATATTTAAGGTTGTTTCTACTTCTTTTTGCTGTATATTCTTTGCTGTCGTGTATTGACGCAAGGGTTGTCCCGGTAAGCTCAAAATTAGTTCGATGCGATTTTCTAATATAATCGGATACAGGACGGCTGCTGTTGCATCTACTTTGTCAATTTGTACTTCCTGAGTTGTTAAACAAGCGTCTCGGAAAAAGTTATCCAGTTCCGCTAGTTGTAAAGCTTCGATGACTTTTCTCGCTTGTTCTAAATCTTTTTGGGCTATTTCTCCTTGTTCTGTTGCGGTTTTCTGCAACAATAAATCCACGTACTGCCGATAAATCGGTTCGACGCTATCTCGAAAGGTAAACTGGACTTCTGGGTTACTTGCTACTAAGTCGCTGCGAAGCGATTGCAGGGTTTGAAAGGATTCTGCGTAATACTCTAGCGCATCCTTTTTATTTTCCTGTGCTTTCAGCAGTCTGCCGATTTGCCATTCCCACCGATAGGAAATATCTGCTGCTTTTATCGCCTGAGATAAGTTTAGTGCGGCGCGGGTCAAGTCTGTTGCTTTATTATATTGTCGATTTTGTTCGTAAACTGATCCTAATGTTCCCAATGCATAAGATTCTGCCCTCGCATCTTTGATATTTTTTGCTTGTTGTACCGCCCTCTCTAATAATTGAACTATTTCTTGGTCATTGGTGGCTGATAATTTATCTTTGGCTTTCGTCAAACTTTGTGCTAGGTTAATTCGAGCGTAAATCGACCGGCGACTGGCGGGTAGTTGTTGAATCTCTGCTTCGATGTTGCGCCATTTAGCAATTTGAGATTCCAGTTGTGACTGGATTTGGGATATAACTTCCCTGACTATATTTCCCTCTTTGCTTTCTCGTAACCACTGTTCTGCTTCTAATAATAAGCTCAATTGATTTAGTTGCGCTTGTATTTTGGTTGTTGGTGCGCCAATGCTGATAACTCGATCGTAATTTTCCCTAGCAGCTTTGATTTGTTCGTAATACTGGCTAGCATTGTTTTTAGTTGCTGCTAAGGCGCGGTTTGTGTTTCCTAAACTCAACTGGGTTTCGGCTATTTCTTGGTTAATTTGCAATCTTTGGGCTATTTCTAAACTTTTCTGGAAAATTTGTTGCGATTTTTCTAAGCTATCTATTTTTTCATCTATTTCTAAACTTTTCTGCCAATCTTTCCACAATGAAAGCCAGTATACATCTACTTCGCTTGGCTCCCCAACTACTCGCAATATATCTCCCAAGTTCCGCAATACCGCAGCTTTGACAATTGAGTCGTTTTGTGCTAATAAATTTTTGCCATTTTGTAATAAATTCCGCCAAGCTTGATTGTAATTTCCTAAAGTTTGTAATGCTTGTGCTTGGTTAATTGTAATGCGGATGGCGCCAGTTTCATCCCCTGCTTGTTTATATGTATCGCCAGCAGTTTTCCAGGTAGTTAAAGCTTGTTCTGTTTGTCCTAAAGTGAATTGCAGGCGACCTTGAATGTTGAGGGTTTGAGCTAGGATTTTTCTATGTTGGGTGCCCGATGGTGAGTTTTTGAGTAGGGTGAGACTAGAAGCGATCGCATCCTCCGCTTTCTGCCATTCTCCCAGTTGCTGGTAAGTTAAACATAAATTGCTCAATGCCATTGCTTGTCCCAATTTATCCCCACTCGCTGCAAAGGCATCCGCCGCCTGTTTCCAAGCAGTTGCCGCTTCTGAAAACCTTCCGGTTTGGTATAAATTTGTTGCCCTGGGAATGAGGGATTGGGAATTGGTAATTTGTGAGGAATATTCTTGCCCAATGGCGTGGACGCCGATGGGGGTTATCAATCCCAACAGGGCAAATAAGATTAATGCAAGTATCCGCTTAGCAAAATAACGTTTAGCGAACATGGCAATTAATAGGTATTAATTCACGATCGTCGATTTGGTCGGGCGATGGGTTAATTGACGCCACGAAGCTTCTTTGTGTCCCTAGCGTACTATAGCGGGTAATATGAGTATTGACTTCGCCAAACGGAGCCGCACTACCCATTGCCAAAAATACCCCTAACCGCCAACCCCAACGGTTCGATTGCACCATCAGTATACCCCTCACCAAAGCGTCCGACCCACTTTTTGCTTAACAGGATAGGAGAAAAACCCCCCGTAGGGTAGCTTGTAAATGTTACGAATTTTTACGAGATCGCCAAAGCTTGGTGAAAACTGCATAACTCCCCTCAGTCAACACATATGTCTGGTTGAGCAGTAAAACAAATCCTTCAACACTGAAAGGAAGGTTAAAATTATGCAACTGCAAAAACTTGGATTAGGTGCAGTTATCACCCTTCTAACCACCGTTTCGATGACGATTTACCAAGCCCAAGGGAAAGCCGTGACGTTCTCTAATAATAGAACGGGGGAAACAACATCTATACCGGCTGCTACTCCACCTGTATGGGCGCAAGGAGAGTTTGCGCGTAAAACTGAAGCCGACCAACTTTTCAATAAAGGATACAAGCATTTCAAGGCTAACCAATTTCAAGCGGCTATTCAGGTTTGGGAACAAGCACTGACTATCTATCGAGAAATTCAAGACCGCCGTGGAGAAGGAGCAGTGAGGCTGCTGCTGGGAATTACTTACAACCAATTGCGAGAAGGCGCCAAAGCAATTGAATATTTAGAATCTAGTTTGGCATTCGCGCGGGAAATTCAAGACTCAAAATTATTGTCACTGATTTATTTTGAGCTTGGAGAAAGTTACTATTATCTTGAAAACTACGCCAAATCGATTCAATCTTACGAGCAATCTTTGCTAATTGCACGACAAGGGAGCAATCGCATCCTCGAAAGTTCAAATTTATTGGCCCTGGGGAGTTTGTACTTGAAATTAGCTCAACCTGCCCGTGCTATTGAATACCTTAATCCAGCCTTAGAAATTGCTCGTTCTTTAGGAAACAGAGGATTAGTTGGTTGGATTACGGCTCTTTTGGGCAATGCTTATCTGTCTATCAACAACTCAACTCAAGCGATTGAATTTTATCAAGAATCTTTGACGATTGCCAGGGAATTTGGCTTTCGACCTCTCGAAGGTGTTATTTTAGCTACAATGGGGACGGCATATTATATGCAAGGTAATTTTAGCCGTGCCGTTGAATACTGGCATCTGAGTTTGCCAATTTTGCAAGCAGAAGGAAATACTGCTTTAGCAAAAAAGGTTGAAGATATGCTTAGAATTGCTGCTAAGAAAAATAACGTTTAGCGAACATGGCAATTAATAGGTTTTATTTCAGGATTGTACGCCGCAGCGGTATGTGCCGCAACTAGAACAACTTGGCCTTGTTCGTTAATTATCCACCCCGTCGCTTCTACTATTTCATTATTGGTATTGGGCATTTTGCTCCTCTGCTCCCACAGGCGAGACGCCTGTGCTACGCTGCTCCCCTGCTCCCCTGTATCGACGGTCACCAAATCTACCAGTAGGTTTTCTCCGCCCAGGGGTTGGTCGGGACTTGCTGGAATGCCTCCTCGTCCGGTAACTACAAAGCTGCTGCCTTGTCGCGCCGGGGCGCAGCGGTCGGCGATTAAATTGGTAGCATCTACTACTTCGATTTGGGGAATGTTGGGGTGAGGAGGTTGAATATCGCCTTCGATGTTTAGTTGTCCCCTGGCGTTGATGATACTATCGGCGGATTGGAACAGTGCAAGACCTAAATCGTTTCGGGGTTTGATGTCAATATTACTTCCCCCTTGCGGATCGTTGGCGCTGGTGATGATGCTGCTTCCTTCTAATAAAACTAAGCTTTGGGTATTGATATCTATACTGCCTTCTTTGGTAACTCTGGTTGGACTACCGGCGGCGGAAAATAGACTTTGACGGCGCAGTTGGATGTTGCGCGATCGCACGGTAATATTCCCCCCATTCCCCGTTTCCGATGAAGCGTTAAGGTCGCTTTGGTTATCCAAACGCAAAGAGCGGGCTGTAATATTGATGCTGCCCGGATCTCCTGGATCTCGATTTAGTAGATCGGTTAAACCCGCCTGTTGCAACTGTGCTAGCTGTATGGGGCTGAGTTCCTCTTGTGGAACATCAAAGCGAATACTACTGACATTGATGCGGGAGCGATCGCGGACGATTAACTGTCCGGTTTGAATTGTCACGTCTCCAGCTTTTCCACCATTTTGAGTTCCAGCCCCTATACTACTGGGTTGTTCGCTGCCGCTCAACTCTACCAATTCAGAAGCGTTAATGGCGATCGTTCCAGCATCCCCTTCACTCACAAGACTACCAGCGGCTATCGTTGCTCCATTTTGGACAATCAACTGTTGAGCGTTAATTGCGATCGTTCCCCCATTGCCTCTACCCAACAAAGTGCCAGCCGCCACCGTTGCCCCATCTCGAACAATCAACTGCCCCGTGTTAATCCTGACCTTGCCTGCATCTCCATTACCTCGTGTGGTAATAGCAAGCAAGCTAGTTTCATTTTGCCTCGCGCCTGATGTGCCAATCAGTTCCACCGACTCTGCCGCATCGATCGTCATATTTCCGGCATCCCCGCCGAGAGTGCTAGCACTGATCAGTGCGCCATCTGTGGCAATCAAACGCCTAGTTTCAATCGTGATGTTGCCTGCATTTCCAGCCCCAATGTTGGCGGCAGCAAGCAAGAAACTGATGTTTTGCCCATTGGCTGAAGTGCCAATCAGTTCCACCGACTCTCCCGCATTGACTGTAATATTTCCGGCATTGCCATTGCCGAAAGTG
Source organism: Microseira wollei NIES-4236 (assembly GCF_020521235.1). Classification (GTDB taxonomy): domain Bacteria; phylum Cyanobacteriota; class Cyanobacteriia; order Cyanobacteriales; family Aerosakkonemataceae; genus Microseira; species Microseira wollei. The sequence goes on from NZ_BLAY01000026.1 coordinate 68,223, forward strand.
CCAGCGAACACTCCTCCCCCATCTCGGACAATCAACCGCCCCGTGTTAATCCTGACCTTGCCTGCATTTCCCACACCACTGGTGACAACAACCAAACTGCTTTGACTTCCCCCATCGGGTGAAGTGCCAATCAGTTCCACTGACTCGCCTGCATTGACTGTAATATTTCCGGCATTGCCATCGCTGGTGGTAAAAGCAGCTACTCTTGCCCCATTGCGGACAATCAACCTGGCGGTATTAATCGTCACGTTGCCCGCATCTCCAGTTCCAGAAGCTCCAGCCGCGATCCCTCTGTAAGCGCCGCTCAGCTCTACGGATCGATCGGCATCGATCGTGACATTTCCCGCTTTACCTGCCCCGACGCTAAGAGTTGCGATAACGCCGCCATCTCCGAGAGTTAACTGTCCGGTGTTAATTGTGACGTTGCCCGCATCTCCCGTCGCACCATTAACAGAACCAGCCACTATACCAGAAGTGCTGCCGCTAAACTCTACAGATTGAGTGGCATTGATGCTGACATTGCCCCCGTTACCTGCGCTCTGTGTGGCAGTGCCTAAAGCGGCTCCGTTGCGGATGGTCAAGCGCCCCGTTTCGATCCTGACGTTGCCTGCATTTCCAGTACCGGAACTGATAGCGTTGATGCGGTTAGAAATAAAACTATTAGATCCAGTACCATCCAGATCGATTGATTCGGTAGCTCTCACCGTCACGGTTCCCCCCGCTCTTGCTCCTTGGGTGTCAGCATGAACTACCCACCCCTACTAACGTTGAGGGGTGGGTTTCTGTCGCTTCGTCTCCCAAACTTGCCGCCATCCTCCAGTCGCCTGGGGAGCAGAGGTAGAGATTTGAGATCCACGATTGAGGGCGTTC
>NZ_BLAY01000027.1 GCF_020521235.1 Microseira wollei NIES-4236
ACAAATCGGTGCATGGAAAGCAAAACCGAAAGGTTGAGGATGCTTGAGCCGTATGATGGGTAACTGTCAAGTACGGTTCTTAGGGGGGAAGGATGCGGTGACGGATACCTTCCTACCCGACAAGAAAACCAGGCCCAATCTTAAAAAGACTCATCCTCATTATGGGGAAATTTATTCCCAGGTTTTGCAGGATGTAGTCAAACGGGTGAAAGTTACTTTTGACCGTTTTCTCAAAGGAGATAGCAAAGGTAAACGTAGCGGTAGGCCGAGATTCAAATCACGTGACCGCTACCGAACTTTTACTTATCCACAAATGAAAGAAGGGTGTTGGCAAGGCAACTTAATTAACTTGCCAATGCTCGGAAAAGTCAAGGTCATCTTGCATAGACCTCTACCTAATGGATGCAAAATAAAAACCGCTTCTGTTACCAAAAAAGCCGATGGCTATTACCTAAATCTCAGCATAGAAGATGCAAATGTTCCCATGATTAAGCCTGAGATTAATGCAAAATCGATAACTGGTATTGATATGGGTTTAAAGGAATTTTTGACTACTTCTGAAGGTGAAACGGTTACTATTCCACAGCACTACCGCAAAGCAGAAAAGCGCTTAAGAGTTATTCAAAAACGGGTATCGCGTCGTAAGAAGGGGAGTAAACGTAGGCTAAAAGCTGTTAAACAACTAGGTAGGCAGCATAAAAAGGTTGCTGATAAGCGCAAAGACTTTCATTTCAAGACAGCAAAGCAATTGCTGTCAAAATACGATGTTGTGGTTGATGAAGACCTCAACATTAAAGGTCTTTCAAAATCCAGACTTGGCTTATCTGTACATGATGCTGGATGGTCAAGCTTCCTATCGATACTGGCAAACGCCGAAAATGCTGGTTTGTTGGTAATTGCTGTGAATGCTTCCGGTACATCTCAAGATTGTTCTAGTTGTGGTCGTACAGTGAGAAAAAAGTTGCATGAAAGATGGCACAACTGCCCTAACTGTGGGTGCAGTCTACACCGCGACCATAATGCAGCAATAAATATAAAAAATAGGCGGTGGGGCATCCCGTCCTTAAAGGTGCGATTCGTTCAGCCGAAATCCTTTACGGAGGGATGGCTGGCTTCAGTAGAGTAACCCAAAAGGTTGAGTACGCACTTTCATCCTCTGCTGATGACAACTTGATATCCATGCAGGTGAAGTTAGTATCCTAGAAAACTAAATCCTGTCGCCCTAGTGCGGGGTTGAAAGCACGTAAACTACCAAGTTCTCTTGGTAGCCCCTACAGAAGAGATTGACTATCAAATCTGTAAAGCGGGGACGAAAGCGGGAAAAGGTGGTAATAGCTGAAAGCACCCTCCGCAAGCAAGAGTCTAATAACCGATCCGGACGTGAAACTTAATCATAAGTGAAGCAATGGGAAATCGTGGGGTAGAACAGACAAAGTGTCGTTGAGCCATCGCTAGACCGGAACCAGGGGATATAAGCTTGTGGAACCAAAATCCACCTCCTGGGTTAGAAATATCTGACAAGGGTAAGGTCTAACAAATTCCTTTAATTGAGTTAGCGCACAACCTAGAACCCCGGTGGAGAGACACGCCCTAAAGGACTCAAACAATGGATATCAGGAACGAAGTAACCCTCTGATGTCTCCTACAAGAGGTCGGTCTGTAGGTAGGAAGTCACCCATAAGACATCAAAGGGAAGGATGGTTCAAAAAGCAAAGCGCCTAACCCGAAATAACGGGTAATGCCTGAAAAAGGATGGCGTAACTGCCAGGATATGCTGACGTGAACCGCAATGTGTTAAGTGCTAAAGGTGCAAGTAGTAATGGAAAAGCCTAAATCAGATTCACAAACGAATACTGAGGGATGGAAGACTGTTAATTGGCGACAAGCCGAAAAATATGTCTTCAAGTTGCAAAAACGCATTTACGCCGCTTCACGTTGTGGCAATGTCAAACGAGTCCGAAAACTCCAGAAGACATTAATGAGGTCTTGGTCTAACAGGGTTTTAGCGGTACGACGGGTAACACAAGACAACCAAGGTCGTAAGACGGCAGGAGTGGATGGGGTAAAATCGCTATCCCCAGCAGCGCGTCTAAAACTTGCAGGGCAATTGAAACTCACTGGTAAATCCAAACCCACCCGAAGGGTATGGATACCAAAGCCAGGAAAAGACGAAAAACGCCCATTGGGAATACCCACGATGTACGACCGCGCCTTACAAGCCGTGGTTAAAGCGGCTCTAGAACCTGAGTGGGAAGCTCACTTTGAGCCAAACAGCTACGGGTTTAGACCCGGAAGGTCATGCCAAGATGCGATTAAGCAAATTAAACTGAGCATACAGCAAAAAGCTAAATTCGTGCTAGATGCTGATATAGCGAAATGTTTTGACCGCATAAACCATGAAGCATTGCTCCAAAAGTTAAACATAAAAGGCAAAATCAGGCAACAAATTAAAGCCTGGTTAAAATCTGGAGTGATAGACCAAGGAGCTTTTTCAGCAACATCTCTTGGAACACCGCAAGGTGGGGTAATCTCTCCACTTTTGGCTAATATTGCCCTCCACGGTTTAGAAGAAATGGTAAAACAGCTAGCTGAAACCCTTACCCTCAAATATCGAAGTGGTGGACGAATGAGTAAAAGGGACAAAATAAGTTCCCTGACATTGGTGAGATATGCTGATGATTTTGTCGTCCTACACGAAGATAAAACCGTTGTCCAAAGATGCCGAGAATTAATCTCGGAATGGTTAAAAGGCATTCGCTTGCAACTGCCTGAAAAAACGAGATTAACCCACACGCTTCGACACGAACTCAGCGAGGATAATCAAGCTGGATTTGACTTTTTGGGTCATCACATTCAGCAGTTTCCAGTTGGAAAGTATCGGAGCGATAAAGACAGTAATCGAGAAATATTAGGCTTTCATACCCTCATTACCCCAACTAAGGAAGCAAATAAGATACACCAGCAAGATATCAGAAGCATCATCTTAAAACATAGGTCATCGCCGCAAGCTGCGCTCATTAAAGACCTAAACCCTGTCATAAGGGGATGGGCTTCCTATTACAAAGCTTCGGATGCCGGAACATCCAGAGCCTTTAGTAATCAAGATAGAAGAACGTATCTGAAACTCCGAAGATGGGCAAAACGCCGGACAAAAAGTGCCAGTAAAGGACATCAACTCTACTGGATAACTATTGAAAACAACAACTGGGTTTTCGCAGCCAAAGAAGGTAAAAACCTCTATCGGTTACTTACACACATCGAACACCACAGTAGTAGTGACGATTATGTGAAGGTAAAAGGGGAAAAAAGCCCTTTCGACGGCGATTTAGTTTACTGGAGTTCAAGACTAGGCACACATCCCGAAATGCCAGAGCGTAAAGCTAAGCTACTCAAACAGCAAAAAGGGAAATGTGCTTGGTGCGGACTACATTTTAGAGCGGAAGATGTACTAGAAGTAGACCACAAAAATCCACTATCACTTGGAGGCAAAGACGAGTGGAAAAACCTACAGCTATTGCATCGACATTGCCATGATGAAAAAACTGCCAACGATGGAAGTTTGAAGTCCGTTAATGACAAAAGGTAGACACATTGAGTAGCCGTGTGAAGCGAAAGTTTCACGCACGGTTTCGGATGAGAGGGGCCCAGTGGTAACACTCCCCTCGACTCTACCCGAGAGTTTTTGTCGAACGGGATACCGGGAGTGCAACTTTCAAGCTAATCAAAGCGCTTAACCATGATTAACTAAAGCATCCGTCAATTCTGGAAAACCAGAAAGCACGATAGAATCATGCGTCACGGTAAAGGCAGTTGCCTGCAAAGCGCGTAACAAGATATTACGCGCGCCATTCACATCGCGCGGGATGCGAACGCCACATCGTGGGCATTTAAATACTTTTGCGCCGCCAAGTTTGTGGTGAATATAGCCACAGCTACCGCAAGTTTTTGAGGTCACTCATCAAACGGATTGGGGTCGAGATCGTTCTTGGTAAACTCTGAAGGGGGACGTTCGTTACTCCAAGCCCACCAAACGGTGCCGCACTTGCACTCGTAGAACTCTTGCCACTTTTTGCGATAGTCTTCAGTATAAACAGGCGATCGCCGGTTGATCCAAACTCGCTGCGCCTCCATACAGGAAGCACGACACGCAGGACAGTGGAACTCGTGGGCGTGGATTGCCTTATTAGTCCAGTCGGGTGGAATTGGGGCGAAAGCATCCATGCGTCAAACAGATTGGGGTCTATCGCCCATTATCAGCTTTCTGAGTGTCAATGTGGTATCGCCAAATAATTTTTCTAAACCAGACAAATATTAATCGTTTGGCAAAGTGCTGCGATCGTTTACCCTAAATGGTGAGGGGTCAAAAAACTGTATGGAGCCAACTGCCGAAATTCGCCGCCTATTAGATGTAATGCCTGCTTCCGGGCGCATGATGACCAAAATCACCAGCAAACCGGAGCAACCAAAAGTGATTGACTGCCAGTTTCCCCTGCCTTGGAACCAAGAACGACCGATTTGGATTAATTTTGACCTGTGGCGACTCTTGCCTCGACCGCAGCGAGATATGCTGCTGTTGCGAACCGTTAGCTGGCTGATTGGGGTGAAGTGGTTTAAGCCGGATTTGTATCAAGGTATTGTAGTGGCTGGGGTGTTGGCGGGAACGTTTCAATTTTCCCAAGGGGATGGGATGGGGATTTTGGTTTCTGGGGGATTAAGCGCGATCGCCGGATACCAAATTTGGCGTCAAAGCCGCAGTACCCAGTCCCAACTCGATGCTGACGAAGCCGCGATTAAAGTTGCCCTAAGACGGGGCTACGAGGAAGCAGAAGCCGCCAGAAACCTGCTAGGAGCGATCGAAGCCGTTGCCCAAATCGAAAGGCGTCCCCTCGATTTTACCGAACTGGTACGATCGCAAAATTTGCGAGCGCTCGCCGGACTTTCTCCCGTCGGCGTTCCCGATACCATCAAGCAAGAATAATATCTAACGCAAGTTGCTAGTTATCTTTATTAGGGCTGCTAACAGCTAATGGCTAATAGCTAATGGCTAATGGTAGAACTCAAAAATATGCCCACGATCAATTAGCAATTAGCAATTACCAAGACCGAATTTTATAACTAGCAACTTGAGTTATCTACCTTCAACGTTCTTTAGTCAGCCGTTCAACAGCAGTTGTTAACTCTAACAACTGTAGGTGCATTTGATGTATTTTTTCTTCTAGGGTCGCGATGTATTGTGTCTGCTGAGTTAGAGTCTGCTCCAGTTGTACCACTCGTTGCGCTAGAGATAGCTCTTCTACACCCTGGTTGAAAGCATCTACAATATTTTTCCAGCTGCGCGATCGCAATTTAATTCCGCGAACATCCCGCAGGTATTGATACGCGGCATCACGGCTACCAAACTTAGCTTTTAATGATGCTTCTGTCCAGTGTGTTTCACCCTTGAGTTGGTTTTTTTCTGATGGGTGGGACTCGCCTGGAAGAAGGTGCTGGGTCGGTGTTTCCTCAGCTTCAGCTTTAGCGTAAAGATAGCCAGTGCGAAGTGCTGTTTCTGCAACGCGGAATGTGTTCTCTGTAATTTCCTGACCGAGTTCCTGCATTTGGTTAATACCATACTGGACTTGGTCAAGTTTCTGAGTAGCTTCTTTCAGCGATTTTGTTAGTTTGCCCATCTTGCTTTTATTTATTATCTAATAGATCGCGACCAATAGCGCGGGGTGTTTCCTCTGTCCAAGACTCCGACTGCTGTGGCGGCAATTTTTTCGGTATCAAGTCTTTAATATCGGTATTGAGGAGTCGATGTGCTGCTTTTAGTAATAGCAGCAAGCGACGCCCCACAGAAAGCGGCCCTTTGTCGTTACTTACTCGAGCATAAACTGACTCAAACTCCTCGATTAACTGAGTTGTTGCATTCATCTGCTCCTTTAAGTCTTTTACTTCTTCATTCAGGCTATTCCCCCAGCTTTTTAACTGTTGCTGCGCTTCAACGCTGTGAGCAAGTGATTTTTGCAGCTTTTCTGTTTCGGCGTTAACTTTCTCAAGTGTAGTTGTCGTTTGTTTGAATTTTTGCTGTAAAGTTATAAGGTTCGCTTTTGTCTCATTTTGGCGTCGTACTAGCTGACCTCGACTGATAGTTAGGCTGCGGTAAGTATTGCGAATATTTTGATAGGTCGCCTCTAATTCATCGCGACTGAGCTTTTCAGTATGGAGGGGAAATTCACTGACGCTTTTGTACTCTTTATGTTTGGCCATACTTGTTGTCCTGTAATAAATTATTTTTTCAATTTTTTGTGTTAAAATACCGGGAAAATTCCCGATTTTAATTAGGGCTTGAATCTGACAGGCGCTCGCTTAACTGCAAACAATGATAAAGTTTGTATTCGTAGCCATCCACCGATGGCTTTGCTTGCGAGTCAGCCAAACAATTTTGTGCTGATAACTCGACTGGCGCGTGGAAATTTACCAACCATAAATTCAGAGGTCGGGGCATTTTTGAGAGGGTTTTTTGCAGCGTAACTGTCGCAGTTCTTGAACCCTTATATTCTTGATGCGCCAAGAGAAACTGAGGAATTCCTGCTATTTGACCCAATTTACGTTTAAATTCCCAAGCGATTCCCATGAGTTCGCCCGTTTGTACGTGGGTTTTATGGGTCGTTGCAATTAACGCGGGTATCTGAGATTGTTGTTGAATTAAAGACACCAAAAGGTCGGGACGATAGTATTTTTGATATCCCAAATTACAGACTACAGTTAGTCCGCTTACCAATCCCATCAGCCAAATTAGCGCGACGGCTTTTTTACCTCTTAAACTGGGTGTATAAGCAGATTTTTCTAATGTAGATTGACGCCAAGAAACAGCGAGACTTGCTCCTACTAAAACGATAACGGCTGGAAAGTAAACGAAATTGTATCTTGCACCGCGCGTCAAATCGATGCCGAGTCCGTAAGTAATAATAAAAAATATGGCGATCGCACTCACTATAAAGCCACCCAATACCTGTATACCTATACGATTTCCTGGTTGTTGCATCCGGACTTTTAGCCCGCGTACTAAAATAGGTAACGCCCAGATAAAAAAGACAATCATCCCCAAGCCAGAGGCAATAATAATGGGTAGTTGGGATGATTCTACTGGTAGTAAAGACAACATAGTCACCCAGGCAGCGATCGCTTGAAAAATCGGCGCAATCCATTCTATTCCCATGCGATCGCTATTCTTAATCCATTCAGTCAGTTTGCTGTCGTAACCGTGCTGCATCAAAGGTAACCATATCGCTCCTCCCGCCAAGGTTGCCGCTACCACGGCGTAGATGCGCCACCAATGTTTAAGAAAGATAGCTCTTGTGCAGGCGTACAGGCTTGCAGGTGAGAGTATAAATTTACAGCGGATTGCCAGCGAGTGAAGTACAGCCTTAAGGCTTCGTTTGCGTAGCGGCAGCATTAATGCTGCCGCTACACAAACGAAGGTGTACCTCATGCGCCTGCAAACCGCTATAACGCCCGTCTGCCCTATGCCCCACATGATTAAAACTATTGCCTCGGCGCACAAAGTTAGGGCAAAAAAATAATGGGTGGCAATTCCTAAAGTGTTAATTGCTACCCAAATAAGTGCTATCCAAATAGATATTGGTTTTTGCTGTTGGATGTTTTTCACGGCAATAATCAAACAGCAAAGGGAGGCAATGACCCATAAAATTGCTAAAGTGTAATGACGCGCTTCCTGTGCCAAAAAAATGCCGTAGGGCGACACCGCCATCATCGCCGCAGCTATATGACCGACTAAGGGGGAACGAAAAGCTAGTACTCCCAAACCAAAGATAGCCGGGATTGAAGCTGCACCCAATAAAGCGGGGAAACTGCGCGCCACCCATAAAGAAACTAACCCATCATCGGAGGGAAACATATCCATCCACCAATGCGCCAGGACAAAATAAAGCGGCGGATGGTTAGTTTCAGATAGCAAGCTTTGCACTACTTCCCTTGCACCTAGCGCTGAATTTGTTTGTAGCGGTTGTAACAAGGTATCTAGATCGATCGCTCTATCCAAAGGCACGGTGCGAAAACTGTTTCCCAAGCTAAAAACCAGCGTGGAAAACTCATCCGTCCAAGGCGATTTCGACGCTAAATGAGTGAAGCGCAACGCAATACCAATTGCGATCCACAGTAACAATAGTAACCAGTGTAATTTTAGATTTTGGCTCGTTCCCAGAGCTTTGCCTGGGAACGCAGATTTTGGATTTATCATCAATCTCCAATCTAAAATCTAAAATCTGCAATTATTTTTGCACGTCGGTGACGCGCCAACTGAGCTTTAAATTCAGCCAGAAATTCCAGACGGTGACTAAAGCGATCGCAATCAGCTTTGAGACATATGCATTGATGCCAATGGCAAACAGCAAATTTACGATCAAGGTTTGTAAAATAATTCCTGCGAGGCAGATAATGTTGAATTTCAGCAGCCGTTTTAAGCGCTGACGCTTTCCTGGCTGCCGTTTAGAAATATCGCCAAAAGTCCAGAAATCGTTCCACAAGAAATTATTGATCACCGCCACTTCTGCGGAAAGTATGGTACTGCGAGTCAGCCCTAAACCAAGGATGGTACGCAATATAAAAAATACGGTCATGTCTACAAACACGCCGCTGAAACCCACCATACCAAACCGGAAAAATCTCGCCACAGGACCAACGGAAAAGCGCAAGCGAATCAGGTGGCGGATATAATCTACATACTGTTTCCAAGTAACCTTACTTTCACCTTCTTGGCGCTCTTGGAATACATAGCCGATTTCACCAATCCAGGGTACACGTCCCCGGGCTAGCACTTCAATTTGTATTTTGTAACCCAGGGGACTCATTTCGCGACCGGCGATGCATTTGCGGCGTACCATAAAGTAACCGCTCATCGGATCGGTGACGCGACCGATCACTTCTGGCAGGATAATTAAACCCATAGTTTGGGCGCCACGGGATAGAAAGCGGCGAATAACACTCCAGTCGCTGACGCCGCCGCCTTCTACGTGACGAGAAGCGATCGCCATATCGCCTCCCCGCTTAATTTCGCCCCACAGTTTGGCTAACAACTCCGGAGGGTGCTGCAAATCTGCATCGATCACCCCCAGCACCTCTCCGCGCGCCGCTTGCCAGCCGCGAATCACGGCAGTAGAAAGTCCCTTTTCCTCCACGCGCCGCATCACTCGCAGTTGGGGATACAGGGGCATTAAATCTTCAGCAATTTTCCAAGTACCGTCGGGGCTATTGTCATCAACTACAATTAGCTCGTAGGCTCCGGGGAGAAATTCATCGAGCAAAGTACTCAATTGCTGAACAATTTTAGCGACATTTTTTCCCTCGTTGAAAGTAGGAATAACTAGGGAAAAAATCAAGGGGCGATTCTCTGGATCGCTCGAAGCAGGCGGTAATTCAGGAATTACTAAAGCGCCAGTTGGAACCGGCAGGAGCGAATTAGGTTGGCTGATACTCATTTACCAGAACGAGTGTAAAGGTTGACAGTAAATTGATCGATGTCCATCGTGCCGGACAACTGCTGTGTTTTGGTTGGTTTGCACGGTTGTTTGCTCTTGCAAAAAGCCGTTTGCAACACTTTTTCGATTTTGCGCTTTTCGGTTTGCTTTTGGGTTTCGGTTTTTAGAGCAGACCAAACGGGTTTAGCGCTGTCCAAGAAAATTAAGCGAGAATATTTCGAGCCTTCTGCACCCTGGAGAACTTTTTCTAAACTCGGAGCCAGCTTAGCAGGCGCGCGAGCCAATAGCTTCACCGAAGTATTGGGAGGCGTGTAATAAGCCAAACGCAGAACGTGTCCCCAAGCATTGGAGTTCATTGCTACTAAAGTTGGGGTTTTAGGTGCTTGCCGAATCAAATCGGCTACCTGATGGAACATGGCGCGCTGCCGCAGCGTGTAGTCGCCCACGCCAACGGTCAAATATAGTAACAGCAAACCCCCCGCCACGGTTGGCAGCCATCTCCCAGATGCCTGCAACAGCCAAGTCGCGATCAACAGCAAGCATCCGGGCAGAATAAAGATCAATGTTCTCCCTTGACCAAAACCAACCGTGAACTTGTTGGTTACTATATCCACGGTCAATGCCAGCAACAGGGGAACGATGCCCAAAACAAAAGCCACAGCCAAGCTGCGACGTTCTCCCATCCGCCACAGGCTAATGGCACAAGCAGCCAACAGGGCGATCGCAATTGTCCCAGCTACGGTGGAAACCCCTACCGGGAAGCTCGTTCCCCAGTCTCCCAAAACTAAATGGTTGCCCAAAGTTTGAGCTGCATCTGTGAAGTGCTGTAACCCACCCGTACTGTCAAACTGACCGCCGAGGTTGGGTCGATTTCGCAGTTGCTGTCTGGTTCCCCACAATGCCCAAGGCAGCGTCAGCAGGACGCCAATCCCCAAGCGCATTCCATGCTGCCACCACCGACGCCGGTCGAACACCAGGGAAAAAATACCCAGCGTTATCACCCAGTGGGCAAACAGGTACTGAGTCAACAACCCTGCCGCTACGGAGCCAATTAATACCGCACTCCAGAACAATGTTGAGCGGTTGAGGGGGTGAGCTGGTGAGCTGGTGAGCGGGGAAGGGTTTTTTTCCTCATTTTCCTCACTTTCTGCCCCATTCCCCATGTCCGTTAGATGTAGCATCGCCCAAGCGCTGAGAATCGCCCACAGCACTAAGGGGGCGTACATGCGGATATTGAGGGAATGGGATAAATAGTAAGGATTGGTGGCGAGTAAGGCAGCTAATATCAATCCGCCGCCACGTCCTAGTAAAAACCGTCCCAGTCCGTAAGCGCTAGCTACTGCTAAGGCGCTAATTAACGCGATCAAACCCCGCGTAGCGATTTCGCTGCTGCCAAACAACCGCATCCAGAAGTGGAGGAACAAAAACGACAGCGGGGGATGAACGTCGCTGACCAGACCTTTGAAGACGTTGGCGAAGTCTTGCACGCCTGCATTTAGCGGTACGCTAAACAAAGCCGTATATTCACGTAGAACCACGGGTACAGGTCCCGGCCCATCATAGTTTACCGCTTGCCCGCTAGAGACGAGGAGCGATAACACTTCGTCATACCAAAATTCCCGGCTTCCCAGGTTGAGAAGGCGTAATAGGATACCGATGGCTATACCCGCGATTAGCAACAATTCTAGGGAAAAGCGTGTCGGGGCTTTAAAAATCGGGAAGCTGCGGCTCATAGACTTTTATTGCAATAAAAATTTACCAAAGACATCGATATGACATTTCCCAGTACGATCTTAAAGTTCAGGATACCCAAGAATTACTGTGCTATAAAAGCAAAGACCGCGTAATTTTTTAGCAGCCGCGACTTGAGTCTATAAGCTTCTCCGTATTTTTACTATGTCCTCCCATAATCCTGTAGAACTCTCGATAGTGGTTCCTTTTTACAATGAGGAACTTAATATCGACCACCTGTTTAACGAGTTAGAGTCCGTCCTAAAACGCCTGAATGCAAGCTATGAGATTGTTTGCGTCAATGATGGCAGTAGAGACAACACCCTTAAGTGTTTGGTCGAGCATCATCATCGTAACCCAGCGATTAAAGTTGTCAACTTCTCGCGCAACTTTGGCAAGGAAATCGCTCTCACTGCTGGGATTGACTATGCTACGGGTGCGGCGGTGATACCCTTTGATGCCGACCTGCAAGATCCGCCGGAGGTAATTGAGGAATTGGTTGCCAAGTGGCGCGAAGGGTATGATGTGGTTAATGCCACCAGGCGATCGCGCGCCGGTGAAACTTGGTTCAAACGCTTTACCGCCAACGCTTTCTACAACACCATCGGTAGCATGAGTCGGGTTCCCATCCCCCCCAATACCGGCGACTTTCGCTTATTGGATCGGCGCGTAGTTGACTCCCTCAAACAATTACCAGAACGGACTCGCTTTATGAAAGGGTTGTTCGCCTGGGTAGGATATAAGCAAACAACCGTGATGTTCGACCGCCAACCCCGTCTTAAAGGAACCACTAAGTGGAATTACTGGCGTCTGTGGAATTTTGCCCTTGACGGGATTGCCTCATTTAGCTTTCTCCCCTTGAAAATTTGGGGCTACGTTGGCTTGAGTATATCCTTTATTTCATTGGTTTACGCTGTTTATTTAGTCATTCGCACGCTGATAGATGGCATCGATGTTCCCGGTTATGCTTCGTTAATGGTAGCCGTACTGTTTCTGGGAGGCATTCAACTCCTGACCCTGGGAATTATTGGCGAATATCTAGGTCGCGTCTACGAAGAAGTTAAAGGACGCCCGCTTTATTTAGTACGAGAATCTTATGGGTTTGATAATAAGCCAAGTATAGATGAAGAGGTTGATAGTTCAAAATTAGATCGAACGTAAGGATTTATATCACTTGCTTCTGGGTGCATCAAAGAGTTATTTTAGTCGAGTTAAACCAAAATAATGAAAAGGCAATCGCTGACCGCTTTGAAGCATAAAAATCCGCTGTACTTGGCGATATTGACCGTTTTAATTATAGGGATATTTTTTCGATTTATTAATATTGACAAGAAAGCATACTGGGGGGATGAGGTTTTTACATCATTACAGATTGCTGGGTACACAGCTTCAGAATTAGAACGGGAATTTTTCAATGGTCAGGTTATTAGCGTTAAAGATTTACAGAAGTATCAAAACATCAATCCCGACAAAAAAAATTTAGGGGACACAATAAAAGCTTTAAGCAAAGATGTTCATCCACCTTTGTATTATATATTACTGAAAATTTGGGCATCTTGTTTTGGCAGTTCAGTTGCCGCTATTAGAAGCTTTTCCGCTCTAATTAGCTTGCTAGTATTTCCTTCTATCTATTGGCTATGTAGAGAATTATTTAAGTCACCTGCGGTGGGATGGATTGCCATCGGACTGACAGCCGTATCACCCTTTCACGTACTATACGCTCAAGAAGCACGGATGTATAGTTTGTGGACAGTAACAATCTTACTATCAAGTGCAGCACTGCTAGCAGCTATACGGCTGAAAACAAAGCTCAGTTGGGGAATTTATGCAGCCACTTTAGCAATAGGGCTATACTCATTTTTATTTACTGGCTTTGTGGCAATTGGGCATGGAATCTATGCAATCGTAACTGAAAAATTTCGATTGAGTAAGACTTTTATTGCTTATCTGTTCGCTTCTCTGGCAAGTATTTTAGCTTTCACACCTTGGCTGTTGACTATGATGGCTAATCGTTCCAGCTTTGAGAGTGCAACATCTTGGTCAAGCGAAAATATGACACTTTCATCTTTGGTAAGCAATTGGATTTATAACCTCAGCTATGGTTTTGCTGATTTTTGGTATATTTTCACATATTTTCCAAATTCGCCTTTAAATTGGGGGTTTGGTAAATATTTAATTCCCCTCATTTTGATTCTGGTCGGATATTCAATTTATGTACTATGTCGCCAGACACCTGTAAGGATTTGGTTGTTTGTTTTAACCTTAATGGGGACTACAGCAGTAGCTATAGTTTTGCCAGATTTATTTTCTGGAGGATATCGGTCAATAATGGCTAGGTATTTTGTCCCTTGCTATATAGGAATGGAGTTGGCTGTTGCTTACCTACTCGGAAGCAAAATTAACTCTATACCTGCTAGTAATTGGATACAAAATCTATGGAAGCCGATCCTAATTTCCCTGTTATCGGTTGGTATCCTATCCGGCACAATCAGCTCTCAAGCAGAAACTTGGTGGAATAAAAGAACTACCAGCTATGATGAAATACAAGCAGCTAGCATTATTAATCAAGCTAGCCAGCCGCTTTTTATCACAGAAAACATATTTAGTACGCTGCCTCTTAGTCATAGGCTCGCTCCTAATGTAAAAATTTTAGTCGTGAATCAACCCAATGTACCTAAGATTCCTGAAGGCTTCAGTCAAATGTTTTTATACAAACCTTCTAAAAACTTGAAGGCCAAACTTGAACAAGAGCAAAACTACAAAATAAATATGGCTTATAAAGGCCGCAAGCTCGAACTCTGGGAATTAGAAAAAACCTCAGAAAGAAAGCAATAATTATGAAGTTTACAGAACTGAGGAGTTGTGCTTTGTGTTGAATTTTAAAAGTGGCGTTTTCCTGCTTACAGTCGTCTGTATTATCGCTACAGGAGTGGGCGTTTACCTACTCGGAGGAATTGACCAAGCGCAGTTGCAAACTTGGCTAAGACAGGCGGGTGTATGGGCACCCGTTACTTATATCTTCCTCTATACAGTAGGAACGATATTAATATTGCCTTCAACGCCACTCAATCTCAGCGGCGGGGCGATTTTTGGCGCTTGGTGGGGTACGCTTTGGACTACAATTGCGGCTGTAATTGCTGCTGTGGTAGCTTTTGCTTTTACCCGCACTGTAGGACGAGATTTAGTAGCGAAAAAATTCGCTGGACGTTGGGAAGCAATGGATGCAGAAATGCGTCAGGGTGGATTATTTTATATGTTTGCGATCCGTTTGTTGCCGATTATTCCCTATGGGTTGGTTAATTTTGCTGCGGGGTTGACTTCGATTCGATTTCGGGATTATTTTGTCGGGACGCTTTTGGGTACGGTACCGGGAGTTTTGCCGTTTGTACTGTTAGGTAGTTCGGGTTTACAAGCGTTGAGAACCGGGGATGTTTTACCGCTGATGGGGGCTTTGGGTTTGACGGGTATACTTGTAGGCGGTGCGACTTGGTATCGCCGTCGCCGCAGCGATCCCCGAAAAGCTTTAGAAGAAAGCGAAGTCTCTAATTCGTTAAATCAAAGCGCTCCGGATATCGAGCGAACTAAATAACTCAATTCTATCCCCTTTAAACACCAGTTAGCGAGGATGTCATGCTTTCAAAAGAACAACCAATTTATTACAATTGGTTACGAATTTTAATAATTATCCTGTTAGTGTTGGGCGTGTTTTTTCGATTTGCTAACCTGGATAAAAAACTCTACTGGAATGATGAAGTCGCTACTTCAATCAGAATTTCTGGCTACAGCTTTAAAGAAATTCAACAGTCAGCCTTGCAGGGTAATGAAATGACTGTAGAAGAGTGGCGAAAATATCAGTATCCCAATCCAAAAAAAGGTTTGGTTGATTTAGTTAAGGGTTTGGCAACAGAAGAACCTCAACTACCGCCTTTATACTTTGTATTAGCCCGATTTTGGGTGCAGTTGTTTGGTAATTCTGTGGCAGTCACCAGAAGTTTTTCTGCTGCGGTGAGTTTGCTGGCGTTTCCTTGCATTTATTGGCTTTGCAAAGAATTATTTGCCTCTCCACTAACCGGATGGGTGGCAATGGCACTGATAGCTATCTCTCCATTGCACCTCTTGTATGCCCAAGAAGCGCGACCCTTTAGTCTGTGGATAGTCACTATCTTACTCTCGAGCGCTGCTCTATTGCGAGCAATGCGGCTGCAAACAAAGTTGAGCTGGGGTGTTTATGCAGCTACTTTAGTATTGGGATTCTATACATATCTACTTTCCGGATTAGTCGCTATTGGACATGGCATTTACGCAATCGTTAACGAAAGGTTCCGCTTCACTAACCAAGTTAAGGCTTACCTGCTTGCCTCTTTAACTGGAACTATCATTTTCATCCCTTGGATAATTGCTATTTTGAGTGGTTTTTCAGAAGCTACCGAAACTACAGACTGGTCAAAGGAAAAAGTACACTTACCCGCTTTAATGAGGACGTGGATTTTAAATTTAAGCCGGTCTTTTTTTGATATCAATGAAAGTTTCCTGACTCGAAATTTATTAATTTATATATTCATTATAGTTTTGGTGGGATATGCAGTTTATTTTCTCTGTCGCCAAACTCCAAAGCAAGTTTGGCTATTTGTTTTAACCTTGATTGGAGTGACAGCGGTAGCTTTAGCACTGCCAGATGTAATTTCAGGCGGAAAACGTTCTGCTGTGATTCGATATCTGATCCCTTCATACCTGGGTATCCAAATCGCTATTGCTTACCTTCTTGCTACTAAGATATCCGCCTTATCTATGAAAAACTGGCAAAAAAAGCTATGGCAGATCGCGATGGTTTTCCTAATTTCTATGGGGGTTGTTTCCTGTGCAGTCAGTTCTCAATCAGAAACCTGGTGGAATCGGTATAGACAAACTTATCTTCCCGAAGCGACTAAGGTGATTAACCAAACTGAACGCCCGCTTGTGCTAGGTAATTGGTACAATTTATTGGGTCTGAGGTATGCAGTTAAACCGCAAGTGCGACTTGTATCATTTTATCTTCAACTTGTTGAGAAGAAGAAATCAAATCCGCTAAAAGAGGTTAGGGATGTATTTATATATCTTCCTCCAGACGGATTAAAAGAGTTCCTGGAAAAAAAGTATAACTATCGCCTAGTCAAGACTTACTCTTGGAAGGGTGAAACAGATCCTGTTAAAAAAGTTCAAACCACACTCTGGCAACTATCCAAAAAGGGCAAGGCTAATTCTGATAAGTAATTGCACATGCGATGAATTTAGAAACCCGGTTTTTCTCAAAAACCGGGTTTCTCCAACTTATGATTCTTTGGCGATCGCTGCCTCATATATAGGATACTGACCAAACTTCCCTAGTTTGGATAATTTAATTCCAAATCGTTGATTTCCTTTGCTAAATTTGAGCGCTTCAGGTTTGGCTTCGGGAACCTTGCACTTGCGGTGGGGATAGCATACATAAATAAATGTTTGATTCCCTTGATCTGCTAAAGCACTGCCTAATTTGACCAATTTCTGGCTATCTTCTACCCTAAAAAATATTTTCTCTCTGCTTAATCCTGGTTCTAAAGATTGCGCTACAAATTGATGGGACATGGCAATAACCTGATGCGGATCTTTTCGCAAAAATTGGATCGCTGGTAAATAACCTTTATGAGTTTTATTTAAAAAAGCCGTGCCTGCAACTACGTTCTTATGAACTCCAATTACAACGAGTATAGAAAACAGCAAGAAGCAACCGTATTTTATCGCCGGTTTCGCTTTTAATTGGATTAATTGTAACTCCTTGATTGCCACTAAAGAAATAATGGGAACTAAAACTAATAAGAATCGAGTTCCCCATTGCAATCCACCGGCAATTTGTTTTTGGGTGCTAACGGGAACTATCAAAGACACTCCGACGATAAAGAAGAAGCAGATTAGATAGATAGCGGCAAGTTTTATGTTGAATCTTCTTTTGGCGATCGCAGCGATTACCAAGTATATAACCGGGAAAAATGTTATCGGCAAGTATTCAAATATTGCCCAACTGAGTTCGCCAAAGTTTTTCCGCGCATCTCTTAATCTTTGCACTAATGTTTGTTCTTCGACTACTTGAATTGCATGAATCCCTAGAGGGTGATTGTAGATCAATTTATTCGATAGAAAGAACAATGCGACTGTCACCACCATGCTGATGACAAAGATTTCGCGGTTTTTGGTTAGATAGTTTAGTTTCCCCAAGGTCAATCTTTTATTGATAAAATCCAATTGCCTGAACTTATTTAAAGAGGCAAAATAAACTAGCACAACGCCAAGTCCAACCAGGCAGAGAAATTCCGGTCTAAACCAAACGGCTAAACCAATTAAAACTCCACTTAATATGGCATCTTTTTTAGATAACCCTTGGGAATTGCCGGGAATTAATAAAGTAGAAAATCCGTGAAAAGCCAGCGCTACCGCAAGGCTATGTTCCCAATACATGGCACTGTACATCGATAAATGGGAAGCAAAAATTAAGACAACTAAACCAACTGCTGTGAGCAAGCTGTCGATTTTTAACCGACGGCACGCCCAATAAAAACTCAACCAGATTGCCCAAGTTGCTAGGAGAGGAACTAGATAAAATCCTCGATATCCAAACAGGGCATAAAATGGCGCGGTTACTAGGGGAAATGTATAGGGGAATGTAATCCAATACTTGTTGTATAAGTTATAGACAAAAGGGGTTTCAAACGGATACAAACCATTATTCCAAAGGTTTTGTACCCACGTTTGTGGAGGGGGGACTAAATCAAACCGCAACTGACCAGAACCCAGTTGCTTGGATAACAGAGCTTTCAGTCCAGCATCGCCGCTAAAAAATACATCTTCTGGAATTAGTAATTGCAAGTAAAGTGTAAATATAATTCCGGCCAAAAATATGACCAGCCAAGGCAACGCATGTCTGCCAATATTTATGATTTTCTCATTTGACTGTTTTTTCTCTTTATCCATTTTTCTATAACCTCTCCAACCAATAGTTTAACTCTAGTTGCTAATTGCTAATTGCTAATTGCTGATGGTAGCAGTTTTTCTGATTGAGCGATTAGCCATTAGCCATTAGCAGCTACTTTGGCTGCATTATACCTTTAAATACTTGAAAAAAATGTAAAGATTGATTTAAAACATTTGGAAATACCTCCTTAACGCGAGTAGGGAACATCAACATCGTTATGGTTAGCACCAACAATTTTTTATGTTCCCGATCAAAGTTTAGCGCGCCCAGGGAGAAAAATCAGCCGCATTCCTTGCTAACAAACGCACCTGGGAGAGGATTTCCTGGCAAAATTGAGAAAGTGACAAGAGCGTTGGGTGGATGTGCCGTGACGACTAAAACTGTTGACACGATTTTGAACCGCGTCGTTGCAGGTTACGACTTATCGCCGGAAGAGGGAGTTTTTTTATTAAAGCAAACCGATGGGGATGCCTTAGGGGCGATGCGGGAAACTGCGGATTGGATGCGCGATCGCATCGCTGGCAACACCGTCACCTACGTCATCAACCGCAATATTAACTTCACGAATATCTGCGAGCAACATTGTAATTTCTGCGCTTTCCGGCGCGATGCTGGGGAAAATGGCGCTTATTGGTTAGATTGGGCGCAAATTCTCGAAAAAGCAACCGATGCGGTAGCGAGGGGTGCAACGGAAATCTGTATGCAGGGAGGACTCAATCTCGACGCTAAACTCAACGGCGCTTCCTTGCCTTATTATCTGCGCTTGGTGGAAACGATCAAAAACGAATTTCCCCAACTGCACCTGCACGCCTTCTCCCCCCAAGAGGTGCAATTTATTGCCAGAGAAGATGGACTGTCGTACTCTGAGGTAATTGCTGCCCTGCGGGATGCTGGAGTCGGTTCGATGCCTGGAACCGCAGCAGAAGTCCTCGACGACGAAGTGCGGCGCATCCTTTGTCCGGAAAAAATCGATACCGCAACTTGGCTAGAAATCGTCGAGACAGCGCATAAACTCGGTGTACCGACAACCAGTACCATGCTTTCCGGTCACATTGAAACGCCAGAACAGCAGATAATCCATTTAACTCGGTTGCGAAATCTGCAACAAAAGGCTTTAGAAAGCGGCTACCTAGCTCGCTTCACCGAATTCATTCTACTGCCCTTTGTCGGTCAGGAAGCCCCCAAACCCTTGCGCCGCCGCGTCGGACGAGATCAACCAGTTTTAGAAGACGCCCTCGTACTGACTGCCGTAGCGCGGCTGTTTTTGGGAAAATGGATACCCAACCATCAACCCAGCTGGGTCAAACTTGGTCTAGAAGGTGCAAAATTAGCCTTGAGATGGGGTTGTAACGACATAGGCGGTACTTTAATGGAAGAGCATATTACCACGATGGCTGGGGCGGTTGGCGGCACTTGTATGGAAGTGGAAACCCTGCAAGAGGCGATTCGTTCCCTGGGGCGTCCTTACAAACAACGGGATACACTTTATAACATTGTTGCCTAATCGCGTCAGGGGGGGGGTTGATCGCGATGGCTCCAACCCCCCCCTTATACTACATGGTTGGGAAAACCTGCCCCTACAAAACTGAAAAATCGCCAAGTTTGCAATTAGCGATTGACCCATGAAGAAAAAAAAGAAACCGTCGTTGCTGCTATCGTTGGGGGTAGCTGCGTTCTTGATTGGTGGTGGCGCTGCTACCTGCTGGGTACTGGTTCAGAAACAGCCAGTTTTGGGATTGCCCCCTGGTGCTAATCTGATTCCTAAAGATGCCTCGATCGCGCTTTCTGTCTCCACCGACCCCAACCAATGGCAGCAATTGCGGTCATTTGGCACGCCTCAAACCCAAGCTGCTTTTGCCAAGACTTTGGGGCAGTTGCGCGATCGCTTCCTCTCCTCCAACGGCTACAATTACCAGCGGGATATCCAACCTTGGGCAGGTAAAGAAGTAACTTTTGCCTATTTGCCAACCCAACAAACCAATCCCACCCAGTCATCCTCAACCCTAACCCCACCAACCCATAACTCCAGTCAACAGTCGGTAGTGATGATATTGCCGATTGATAACCCCCTGCAAGCGAAACAGGCATTAGAACCTACCAACAGCCCCCTGCAACAGGGAAAATGGATTAGCCGCACCTACAAAGGCATCGAAATCAAAGAAACCAAAACCGGAGACGCGCTCAATATTGCTTCTACTCAATATTCAGCAACTGTACTAGATCGGCGTTTCTTAGTCGTTACAACCAATCCAAAAGCTACCGAAAGAATCATCGACACCTTCGGTAGTAGCGAATCTCTGGCAAACACTCCAGGCTTTAGAGAAGCTTTGGGTAAAATAGAAACCGAGCGACCTTTTGCTAGATTATTTATCAACGTGCCAGTAGCCGCCGCCGCTGCTATCAATTCCCAACCGCAACTGTCTGCCCAAAACTTAGCCCAAATTCAACAGCAAGGCTTAGCAGCAACCATGACAATTAAACCAGAAGGGTTGCTGTTTAAAAGTATTTCCTGGCTTCAGCCGAATAGCGACAAAAAATATGCGGTCAAAAACTCAGCAGTTAAAATGTCCAACCGCCTACCCGCCAACACCCTAATGATGATGTCTGGCGGCAATTTACAGCGATTTTGGCAAGATTACATCCAAGACGCCCAATCAAATCCGCTAACGCCATTTAAACCAGAACAAATTCGCAGTTCAGTTAAAAAATTTACCAACTTGGATTTAGAAAAAGATTTACTTTCCTGGATGTCAGGAGAGTTTTCTTTATCTTTAGTGCCTTTGCCGCAAGACAACTCGAATTCAGGGGAAAATCAATCGGCAGCGAACCCAGCACCCGGTTTAATATTTATGGTAAAAGCAAGCGATCGCGCCGCCGCCCTTACAACGATCCAGCAGATCGACCAAGTAATGAGCAATCAAAATAAATTCAAGGTAGAAAAAACGACCATCGGCAATAACCCCGTCACAAATTGGATCGCACCCGATCGGGAATTAACAATTACCCAAGGTTGGTTAGATGAAAACGTTGCTTTCTTGTCACTAGGAGGAGGGGTTACCAACAGGATTGTCCCTCAACCCAAGACAACTTTGGCTCAAAGCGATCGCTTCCGCAACACCGTCCCCTTAGAACTAAAATCCAACAACGGTCATTTCTACCTCGATGTTGAACGTTTAGGCATAGACAGTACAGCTAGATTCTTAACCTTTTTATTCCAACTTTCCACCGATCCCAACACCCAAAAAACCCTCACCAATCAACTTTTACCAATTCGCGGTATCGGCGTTACCGCCGCCGTTAGCGATGAACGCAGTACCCGCTTTGATATCTTCGTTTCGCTGAAAAAAGCCGGAGTTCCCAAACCTTTACCCAGTCCTACCCCCGAACGCTTTTCTCAGCCATCTCTTTAGACAGTAACTCAAGTTGCTAGTGTTCTCAAATAGGCCGCTAATGGCTAATGGTTAATCGATCGCTGCCAAAAAATGCTAGATTAGCAATTAACTATTAGCTATTAGCAAAGACCAAATTTATAACTGGTAGGGGCGGGTTTTACAAACCACTGTGTGGCAAGAAACCGGGTTTCTGTGAAAAATTGTTGAGCCAGGAAAGAGATCATGGTCGAAACCCGGTTTCTGGTATCGTTAAAACCGCCCCTAGTTGGGTTAATAGGAAGAGGGGCGATGAGAAAAAATAAAGCCTTAAAATAAATTTCAGACTGTAGGGAACATTATAGATACAATACTAAAACATCGATTGGGGAGAACACTGTATGGATCTGGTTTTACTCCAGAACTGGCTGGATAATACAAGCTTCGCTGTCTTATTTATTACCATGCTGATCTATTGGGGAGGCGCAGCATTCCCCAACATCCCGTATTTACCAGCTTTGGGGACAGCCGGGATGGCGATCGCAAACCTCTGCATTGCTGCTATGCTAGGGTCGCGCTGGCTAGAAGCCGGTTATTTCCCCTTAAGCAACTTGTACGAATCCCTATTTTTCCTAACTTGGGGAATTACAACAATTCACTTAATCGCCGAAAATATGAGCCGTTCGCGCTTGGTCGGCGTCGCGACGGCACCTGTGGCAATGGGTATTACTGCATTTGCCACCATGACTTTACCTTCAGAGATGCAGTCAGCAGCGCCCCTGGTACCTGCCTTAAAATCCAATTGGCTGATGATGCACGTCAGCGTCATGATGCTGAGTTACGCCACCTTAATGGTAGGTTCATTGCTAGCGATCGCATTCCTATTCGTGACGCGGGGACAAAACATCGAACTGAGGGGTAGTTCAGTCGGTACAGGCGGCTTTCGCAATAACCACTATAAATTGCGCCGCGCCGAAGAAATAGTTTCCCAACCCGCAGACACTACAATTGAACAACCAGCGGATCGCAACGGCAAAGCCAAAACAGCCGTTCTCAGCCCCATACAAACCGCCCCAGCGCAAAAACTCAAACCATCCGAACCCCTTTCACCCCAACGCCTCAACCTAGCCGAAACCCTAGATAACATCAGCTACCGCATCATCGGACTAGGTTTCCCCCTACTCACCATCGGCATTATCGCCGGTGCAGTTTGGGCAAACGAAGCTTGGGGTTCATACTGGAGTTGGGACCCCAAAGAAACCTGGGCATTAATCACCTGGCTAGTCTTTGCCGCCTACCTCCACGCCCGCATCACTCGCGGTTGGCAAGGGCGTCGTCCCGCCATTTTAGCAGCAACCGGCTTCGTTGTTGTCTGGGTTTGCTACCTCGGCGTCAATCTCTTAGGTAAAGGATTGCATTCCTACGGTTGGTTTTTCTAATACCAAACGAATGAATTCGCGGCTACACATGCATAGCCTAACGACTAAAGTCGCGGCTACACAGACAAAGTCCGCCTGCGCGGACTAACTAACTTCAAGCCTGCGTAGGCAGGCTTTGTTTGTATAGCCGCGACTTCAGTCGTTGGGCGTCGGGCTACACAGACAAAGTCCGCCTGCGCGGACTAACTAACTTCAAGCCTGCGTAGGCAGGCTTTGTTTGTATAGCCGCGACTTCAGTCGTTGGGCGTCGGGCGTTTTTTGATATGAGAGCGATCGCGCTCATTTATTGCCAACAAAATAATTAAAGCAAAAAATTGACATGAACAATAAATTTGAGCCACTGAACAGTGAAGATGCCGTTTTGTCTATAGAAAACTCTCAAGAGCGAGTTTTAATTCACGAACCTATGTTTAAAGTAGGTAAATTGCTCAAAACAATGAAATCACGGGTAATAGAAATAGACATTAACTCTTTTGAGAAACAAGAAGATTGGATAAAACAAAAGAAAAAGTGGCTAGATGAGGGCGTCAGTTGTGAAGTAATGAAGCCAGGTGGTAACTGGCAAAAAGGCAAAGTCAGAGTAAAAGTAACTCTGGAATTTTCCCCAGATGAACCGATCAACCCACCCTCCCCTCTAGACGATCTTCGTCAAAAAATTCAAGAAACCGAAAACTAAAACCTCTCTTCTTCCTCTTCCTTCGCGTTCTTCGCGCCTAATTCGCTACCGCGAATCGCTTCGCTAACGCGGTTCAATTATTCTTCTCTTCCTCTGCGTCCTCTGCGTCTTTTGTGGTTCAATTCTTATAATGCTCTCCCGCCCCACCTGGACACCCATCCACGCACAACTACATCGCACCCTGCGACAACGTCAAATATTGCCAAAAAACCAACAATTATTAATAGCAGTATCCGGTGGACAAGATTCACTTTGTTTGATAAAATTACTATTAGACTTACAACCAAAATGGCAATGGCATTTAGGAATCGCCCATTGCGATCATCGCTGGCGTCCAGACTCAGAAGCCAATGCCAACCACGTAGAAAAAATAGCTAAAAATTGGCAATTACCATTCTACAAACTTTCAGCAAATCAAGTTTTGAACGGTGAAGCAGCAGCGCGACAGTGGCGCTATCAAGCTTTGAGTGAGATCGCGCAATCCCACAACTACCCCTACATCGTTACCGGACATACCCAGAGCGATCGCGCCGAAACCCTACTTTACAACCTGATGCGCGGCAGCGGCGCAGACGGCTTGCAAAGCCTCACCTGGGTTCGCCCCTTAACTGATAACCTCAAGCTAGTGCGCCCCCTCCTGGAAATCACCCGCGCCCAAACAGCCCAATTTTGCCAAGACATGCAGCTTCCGGTTTGGCAAGATTCCACCAATCAAGAGTTAAAATACGCCCGTAACCGCATCCGCCAGGAATTAATACCTTATTTACAACAACACTTTAACCCGCAAGTCGAGCCAGCCTTAGCTCAAACTGCGGAACTTTTACGCGCAGAAGTCGAGTATCTGGAAAATGCGGCTTCTGCGCTGTTACAAGAGGCTATCGAGGAGAGGAGACTAGGAGCAGGCGAGACTACTTTATGCTTAAATCGTTCGCTATTGCGTAAAGCACACCTTGCCCTACAACGGCGAGTGATGCGGCAGTTTCTACAACAAACTTTACAGATGGCACCCAGTTTTGAGCAGGTAGAAAAAATTACCGCTTTGATTACAGCCCCGAATCGCTCGCAAACCGATCCGTTTTTGAAGGGAGCTTTTGCGACGGTGGACGGCAACTGGATCTCAATCCAAAATCCCAAATCCCAAATCTAAAATCAAGAAGCTGCCAGTTGTTGTGCTTGGTTAGTCAGACTCATGACAATGCCGCCCATTTCACCAACAGCCCAACGTTGATAGTTACCGACTTCCTGAATATGATTGAGCGTGCCGGAAGTCGCTTCTAACTTCTGGCGCAGTTCGTTTAGCTTGTCCTGGACTGGCTGTAACATTTCCTCGTATACTCGCACGCGACCCCACAGTTCTGCGGCTGCGGCGCGCTGAGATTGTAAATTCTGATCGAGCTGCTTTAATTCTTGACGCTGGTGTTCCTGTTCTTGCGCCTGATGGTCGATCATCCCTTGAGCTTGCTGAATGCTCGATCGCATCTGATCGATTTCCCTTTCCAGCTTTTGCAGTTGCTCAGCTTGTTGTTGCCGCATAGTTTCTAACTGCCTCAAAACTGGGCCGAGATCGATTTTTTGGTGATCAAAACCCTCCTCATCTTCCTGTCCTTGCCTACGGCGCAACACTTTTACGTGTTGGGTGAAAATTTCTTCCCGTTCCCGCAGCGTGCGGAGACAACCCATATAGGATTCTTCCAGCATTTGGTAACTGTCTTGCTCGTCAGAGAGATCGCTTTGCAGCTGTTGACGTTCCTGTTCGCTAGCTTTTTGAATTTGCTGTTGCAGTTCATCGATAGCCTGCTGGCGTAATTTCAATTCCTCTTCTTGGTCGCTGACAAAGCGCTTAGCTTTTTCCAACTCTTGCTGGCGGTTTATTACAATTGCTTGCAGGTCACCCACGGGCATCCGCTCTAGGGCAGCAATATCGATTTGGGCGCTAAGTTTAACATCAGTAGACATCGCTACTAGACGCTGAACCTCTTGAATTAAATCGTTTTGGGTTCGCAAGGCGAGACTGAGGGATTGAACGTACTCCTGCTTAGTAGCCAGAGTATTTTGCAGCCCCTTTAACTCCGAGCGTCTGGTCATCAGAGAATCCTGAGCCTGCTGCCAATTAGCCCAACGTTCCTGGATCTTGGTGGCAGTGCGGTCTACATCTGCTTGCTGTTGGGAGGCTGCTCCCCGTTTTTGCTCGAGTTGTTGCCAGTGTTGGTCTAGCACGGCTTGTTGTGCCGCCACCGTCTCGAAGGCGAAATTTAACTGTTCCAATACGGGTTCTGGGGAGGCGATCGCACCAGACAAGTTATTTAGTATCTCCTGAATTTGGGCTGCCTGATGCTCGTCCAGTGCTGCCGCTTTAGTTTGTTGCACTTGGGACTGACGCTCTTCCAAGCGCCGCATTTCACCCCGCAGATGCTCCCAAGCGCCCTCTAGCTCGCGACGATTGCGATCGATTTCTTCCCGCAGTCGCTCTGCTTCCTCGCGAGCGCTGTTAATTTCCTGCCGTTGTTGCTCGAGCCGTTCAAACTCATCTTCCATTTGCTCGAGCTGTTCTTGCCGTGCTTGAATTTCCATCTCCCGGCGATTTAGCTCCTGAGCCTGATACGTTAGAGACTCCTTCCACTGTTCTATTTCTTCTTCTTTGGTTTTATATTTTTCTTGTTGCCGGGAATAATTTTGCAAAATCCCGACTAGCTGACGCCCCGACTCAATCCGCTGCACCTGTCGATTTGAGGCCAGCTCCACTAACACCAGCCCCCCATCGCCAAATTTGTTTGCTTCTTCTGGCGCGGGAATGACCTCATCACCAGGGACTGGACTCCATTGCTCCCCCCGCTGACAGGCCAGCAGTTTAAGATCGGCCTTGCTGCCCCCAAAAACGCCACTGCTTTTCTTTTGTACTTCTGCTAGATACAGCACACCGCTTATCCTCTTGATGTGTCAAACGAGCAACGAGCCATAGCTCGACCTTCCCCGTATATTCAATTTTTGTCTGACTAAACATAGTTTAGGTAGACAAAGGCATTAAAACAATCTGGGTTTACTTGTCAAGGACCTTCGCTACGAGGCGCGCCACTGAAATCACCATTAGACTAACTCAAACAGCGAAGAGCCTCTATTGTCTGACTTCCCTAAGCCAGGACAGTTGCTCCCTTGCCGGGGAGGAGAATTTGCCATCAGGGAAATGAGAAAATGGTTGACAACAGATTTACCCAGAGGGGACGGATCGTAACATGGTGTTGGCAGCTAGGGTCAACTACCCCATCCCATTGCGGATGGAGCTTCTACCTTGAGCGGGAAACGCCTCGTCCTATTGCTAAGATATGGTCTGAGATTCCCTCCAGTAGCAGGAGTCCTAGTTCCTGGGACCCAAAACTTTTTGCTGTCACATATACCTATTAGCTGAGCGAGCGCGTATGGCATTGATGTACAAGCACTTGTTGATTTTAGCACAAATCTATTGGATATTCCTTACCTGGGACCTGTCTGTCCTACAGATCCCAATTGGTCGGGGTGGGACTCGTCACCAGCAAAAATCTATCTTTACCGCATAGCGTATGGGGAATTACGCAAAATTTGTTAAATTCTAACCTAGACTGAATAGGTCCAGATTGGTTGGGATTTTGCCATACCCAAGCAAAAAAAGTCAGCAAAAAGGCGCTGGCAACAAGCTGGCAACTGAAGGCTGACCAATACGGTTTTTAGGAGAACCTTTAAGTTCCATGCAGGGGACGTTGAATGAAATTGATATCCGCAGTATCCTGCAACTGATTGAGTTAGGTCAGCGAACGGGTTACCTGGAAGTAGAGGCATTTGGCCTGCACCGGGATTCCAAGTCGAGACTGGGGGAGCGATTTTGGTTTGTCTTTTTCCTCAACGGTCAAATTGCTTATGCAGCAGACAGCAACAGCAGTTTATCGCGGTTGCGGGACTACGTGCGGCGCTATCGGGTAGAGGTGACCCTCAACAGCAAGATCGTTCCGGCAATTGCTTCTACCAATGCGCCAGAATACGGCTACCTTTGGGCTTTGCTAGAAAACCACGTCCTCACTCCAGCTCAAGGGCGTAGCATCCTGCAAAGTATGGTCAAAGAAACCCTATTTGACTTGCTGAGCTTACACAACGGGTCATTCATGTTTGAAATTGGCCCAGCTTTAGCACCGCAACTGATGACCTTGGAAATTGGCCCAGTGGTGGCGAAAATTATGAAACAGGTGCAGGAGTGGAAGCAGTTTCACCCCCACATCCAATCTCCCGACCAGTGTCCGATCGTTGCCGATGCTGCCAAGCTACGCCAAGCTCTGCCAGAAAATACTTTTAAAATATTGGAGCATTGGGCAGACGGCAAAACTTCGATTCGCCGAATGGCCCGCTATTTAAATCGAGAGATTTTACCAGTGGCACGAGCCATCTATCCTTATGTTAAGCAAGGCTGGGTGCAACTGCTCTATTCCGGCCAGGTGGCGACGGCGACTGGACGAGAATTAGCGCTGTTTGGAGAAACCGGCAGCAAAAGCATTGTCTTTATTGATGATGGCGTTGCCACTTGTAAAGCCGTAGAGTATACCCTAAAACAGCACGGTTATGCCGTTGCTGCGATCAGCCATCCTGTGAAAGCGTTGAGTCTGGTGTTTGAAATCAAACCCGACCTGATCCTGTGCGACATTGCCATGCCAGAACTAGACGGGTACGAAATTTGTGCGATGTTACGCCGAGCAACCGCGTTTCGACAAACACCGATTATCATGCTGACCAGCAAAGATGGGTTTATCGATCGAGTCAAAGCGCGGATGGTAGGGGCGACTGACTACCTGACCAAACCGTTCGGCGACAGCGAGTTATTGATGCTGGTAGAAAAATACGTCGGCTCTGCCGATGCTGCTAAAGCTAAAACCGATCGAGAGTCAATTAATGAGATAGAAGAGGAGATAGGAGCCATTGACAATTCCCATGCCTAAAAGAAGGGATTTGTGGGTTGCAACTCTGTTGCGTTCCGTACCACCGACTCTAGCACCTGACTTTCCAGCCTGACCCATTGCCAGTCTGGTCACAACAAGTTATTGCGGAATTACTTATGCTAAGGGATCTAATCTCCAAAGGTTTGGCAAAAGCACAGATGTACGTACAGCAGCAGATAGCAATGCTAATCGATGATTTTAAGCCAAGAACATTCACTTTACCAAGTCTGGCGCGGATTAACTCAACTCGCTATCCCAAGACGGCTTGTAGCCCCAGAACCCAATCTGGGGCTGGCCTTGGCAAAGTAGCTTTCACTTGAGCGGCGATCTTTTCGTCAAGGATTCAAGCTACTTTAGTTCCATATCGGCGAAAAGGGTTAACCCTAAAGAAGCGTTATTGTTAACAATTGTTAAACCAGCAGGTAGGTGGGAACTTATGAGTACAGTTCTGGTTGTGGAAGACAGTGTAACTCAACGAGAGATGATCTCAGACCTTCTCAAAGGAAGTGGGTTAAGCGTAACCGTAGCCAGCGACGGTGTCGAAGCACTCGAACAAATTCAGGGTCATCGTCCTGACTTAGTGGTTTTGGATATTGTGATGCCCAGAATGAATGGCTATGAGGTCTGCCGAAGGCTGAAGGCAGACCCTAAAACCCAGAACGTGCCGGTAGTAATGTGTTCTTCTAAAGGGGAAGAATTCGACCGCTACTGGGGCATGAAACAGGGAGCAGATGCGTACATTGCCAAACCTTTTCAGCCGAAAGAACTGATTGGAACGGTCAAACAACTGTTAAGAGGATAAATTAAAGCTTATGGTTGGAAATCCGGATTTTTTAACGGGCAGAGGCGCTGACCAAGCTCCGGAGTTCCAGGAACTTGAAACTCCTGAAGGTGAGCTGCACTTGCGATTTTATGTATCTCCGGAGCAGGAGTTTGCACTGCCTGCAACGGGAATCAAAGAGGTGCTTTCCCAGCCACCAGACAGGATTACGCCAATTCCCAATGCATCGCCGTTGCTATTAGGAACGGTGAACTTTCGGGGACGGGTAATATGGGTGGCGGATTTGGGGCAGTTTCTGGGAGAGCCAACGTTGTTGAATACCGACCGACCGGAAATTCCCGTGATTGCGGTGGAAGACGGA
The DNA here is from genome assembly GCF_020521235.1 of Microseira wollei NIES-4236. Taxonomy (GTDB): domain Bacteria; phylum Cyanobacteriota; class Cyanobacteriia; order Cyanobacteriales; family Aerosakkonemataceae; genus Microseira; species Microseira wollei. The sequence goes on from NZ_BLAY01000027.1 coordinate 29,773, forward strand.
GACACAATGTTAGGGTTAGCAGTTGACCAGATCGTGGGCATGGATTGGCTGGACGCGGATTGGCTCCAGACGCGCAACAGCGCCCCTGACAGTATGGAACCATTTCTGCGCGGGGAGTGGGTGTTAGACGCTGAAACTAATCAGTGCCTCCGACTGCTCGATCCGGTAAAAATCCTCAGATCGGCAAGGTGGGCAGCTTAAAAAAACAGACAATAAAAAAGAAAATCTCAACTAACCACTGCCGCTGTATCTTAGGCTAGCTGTTTCTTTTTAATCCAAGACTATTAACTTTTGACTTTATTTGGAGGAGGCAAATGGCATCCAAAACAGATTATGGGCAGAAATATCTCCAGGCTCAAACAGCCTACATGCAAGGCGATTACCAAGATGCGGCGGAAATAGTCGATCAACTGGTGCAGGATTTCCCAGAAGATGCAGGCATCCGTCTGCTGCGGGGTCATATTTACTGCGACTTGCAGCAGTACGACGCAGCGAGGGAAGAATACGAGAAAGTCCTATCGCTGACGGATAACCAGGAGTACGTCAATTATGCCAACAACGGTCTGGCTTACGTTAATCAAAGCGAAACGCCGAGGGGGGCACCTGTAGAGCCTGGGAATTTGGAAGATATTGATGATAGCTTTCCACCCGAGGTAGATTATCAAGACTTCGCCCAGCCAGGGATGAATAATTGGCAAAATCTAGGAGATGCAAACCCAGGAAGTTATGTAGACCTGGGCGGTTTGGATCTCGATAGCGTTGATGATACCGAAAATACACCGGGGTTAGACCAACCGTTTGCCAATCCTTTCGGCAGTTCGACTTCACCCTATGCGCCTTCTGGGTTAGAAGGACAAACAGAGGGATTGGACAATCCATTTGTCGATGACTACGGCTCCTACAGGGATAACGCCGCGCGGTCGAATTTGTACCAGGAATCCTCGCCAGGATTAGGGTCATCGGATTTGTTTTCGATGGATGATGACGACTTTAACTGGAACAACGATGCAGCGAAAGCCCAGTGGAACGAGTCTTCCCCGTTCGGAGCCTCGTCGAACGATGAAGAAACCCAGTTCTACCAATCGGCGAAACATTTTGAACCAACGCTCGCGCCCCTAGAAGACGAACCCCCCGCCATAGACGATACCGGACCCCTGTCCCTGTGGCATTCGGGTGACTTGGGAACGCCCCATACCGGCGGTGACACCAATGGCTTCCACCAACCTCCCTCTACCAAACGCCAAGTGGGTGAAGATGAAACCGTATTACTGGGAGAGGAAGAGCCATACGAAGCCCCAAGAACGGGTCAAGCGCCTTCGCGGTGGAGTTCCCCGATGACATCCAACGGCTTTAACGCCACCAACAACTTTGATGCCAGGGTTTTCGATTCAGCCTTTGATGAAGATACAAAGGCTGAATCGACTCAGGGGTCAGAGGGAATGGGGACGGGGAGTACCGCTTTCGATTTTGACGAATTAGACTTTGACGATGACGATCTGGGGAATATCCCGGATTTTGACATGCCTGAGAATTCAGCAGGCTTCTCGGCAGCTACGACTAATTCTGGGTTTAGTTTAACGACTGCAAGCGGCAACCTGGGTACAGGGGGCTCGGCAGATATAAGCACCGGAAGCGATCGCTCGACCTTTGGCGACGAAGAGTTTCTCCTACCAGGAGCAACGGATCAAGTCCCCAGCTTTACCCAGGGGGATAGCCGCCACATCGAACCTACCGTGACGGTCGAGCAAGGTTGGCTGGCTTTCTTAGAAAACGCACCTTTGCGCAGAAAGCGGCTAATCGCGGCGGGAGTCGTGGGGATCTCATCGGCGATCGCTGTGGCGGCGATCAGCTTCACCAGCCAAAACGTGTTTTTTAGATCGAGCAATAGAGAAGTCCTGGGACAGTTGCAATGGACTGGCTTAGCAATGGCTGGAGTCGCAGGGGTCGCTAGCTGTGCCACCACCCTCGCCGTCGGCGGGCTGATCGAAAAGCAAGTCCGGCGCAGCACCGAGGAGTTGCAAAACCAATTCGATGCTGTCTGTGGGGGCAACCTCGCGGTTCAAGCAACGGTGTACTCCGAAGATGAATTGGGACAACTGGGTGCCGGCTTCAACCAAATGACCCGCGTTATGCTCACCACCATGAGCGAGGCGCAACGGAAAGCTGAAGAGCAAGAACAGGCTAAAGAAGACCTGCAACGCCAAGTGATCCGGCTGCTGGACGATGTGGAAGGCGCTGCTAGAGGGGACTTGACCGTGCAAGCCGAAGTCACCGCCGACGTGTTGGGAGCGGTCGCCGATGCCTTTAACTTAACGATTCAAAACCTGCGGGATATCGTGCAGCAGGTGAAAGACGCCGCCCGGAAAGTGAATAAAAACGCATCGGATAGCGAAAAATTCGCGATGGGTCTCTCGGCTGACGCCCTGCGCCAAGCCGAAGAACTCGCGGTCACCCTCAATCAAGTCCAAGTGATGACCGATGCGATTCAACGGGTCGCCGACGGCGCCAAACAAGCCGAGGAAGTGGCTCGCACCTCCGCCGCCACCGCGCTCAAAGGCGGCGAAGCCGTAGAACGCACCGTAGCGGGGATTTTGAGCATTCGGGAGACTGTAGCAGAAACGACGCGAAAAGTCAAGAGATTGGCAGAATCTTCCCAAGAAATTGCCAAAATCGTCGCGTTGATCGCGACTATTGCCTCCCGCACCAACCTGTTGGCGCTCAATGCTAGCATTGAGGCGGCTAGGGCAGGAGAAGCAGGCCGGGGATTTGCGATCGTGGCAGATGAAGTACGGCAGCTGGCAGACCGGGCAGCGAAAGCGCTCAAGGACATCGAACAAATTGTGTTGCAAATCCAGAGCGAAACTTCATCGGTGATGATGGCAATGGAAGAAGGCACCCAGCAGGTAATCGAAGGTACCAAACGGGCAGAACAAGCCAAGCGCGCCCTCGACGACATCATTCAGGTGTCGAATCGGATCGACGCCCTGGTGCGCTCGATTACTGCCGATACCGTGGAACAGGCGGAAATCACCCGCAACGTGGCTCAGGTGGTGCAATCCGTAGAACTGACCGCGCAAGAAACCTCTCAAGAAGCTCAGCGCGTATCGGGTTCGCTGCAAAACCTGGTCGGCGTCGCCCGCGACCTGTTGACCGGGGTCGAACGCTTCCGAGTGGACGTGACAGAACGGTAGAGGATCTGAGGTCAAGCAGTCATGAGTCAGAAGCAGCTTTCCCGCAAAAGCTGTTATTTCCATTTAAAATCCAAACTCTAAAACCCAAAATAGAACTATGCTGCCTGAACAACAACAGCGGATTTTGGGCTACTTCATCGAAGAAGCCAAAGATCACCTCAACACGATCGAGCAAGGGTTGCTCGCGCTGCAAAACACGATCGACGACCCGGAAATGTTGAAGGAAGTATACCGTGCCGCTCACTCGATCAAAGGCGGAGCAGGGATGCTCGGTCTTAGCAGCATCCAAAAAACGTCTCACCTGTTAGAAGACTGTTTCAAGATCCTGGAAGGCAGTCCGGTGCGAGTTGACCAAAAGCTGGAGTCCCTGTTCTTGCGAGTGTTTGATACGCTGCAATCCCTGATAGAACAACTGCAAGGGCCTTTTGGTTTAACCGAGGAGGTCGCCGCCAGTTTGATGTCAACAACGGCACCCGTCTTTAGCGAACTGCAACAACACCTAGAAGTTCTGACCAAACAGCCAGTAGGCGGCGTCAAAGTGCCAGCTGTAGCCGCAGCAGCGAAGGAAAAAGATCAGATCCAGGTGGCGTTTCAACAAGAGGTGATGGAGCATCTGCGGCAGATGTTGCAGCTTTTTAAGCCACCCCAGTGGCCCAACAGTCGGGAGGATCTGGTGTCGCGCTGCAGGCAATTGCAGGAACTGGGGTCTCGCTTCAACCTACCTGGTTGGAGCGAGTTGCTCTCCTGTGGGGCAAGGGCGATCGCTAACCCCGACAATTCCTCCCAAACTCTAGCACCGATCGTCATCAAGGAAATCAAACAAGCCCAAGAACTGGTATTAGCAGGACGGGAAGCCGAAGTGGCGGTCAGCTCCCAACTCGCAGCGCTCGCTCCACCAGCACCAACACCGGAAGCAGCCATAGAATCCGATTTGGTAGACCTGCTAGCAGTGACCGGAGACAGCGACGACTCGGAAGACTGGTTCCAGTCAGCCCTCGCAGAGGCCCCCGCAGACGCTCTCGGCGACGGTGTTGCCAGCGAGCCGCCCTCTGGCGCGATTGACTTCGGCGCGAACGCATGGGAACCAGGGGATGACGCTGCACAATTTTTCTGGGTACCTGACACCGATGTTACCCCCGCAAAAACAACCGCTCGCAGCGATAGACCGGAAAAGCCGAGCGTGACGGCACCGGCAGATCCTACAGGGCCGGAAGTTGGGGCAGCGGAACTGATTGCCTTAAACGACCTTTTCCCAGAAGAAGTCCCAGAACTCGATTCTACCTGGCAATTGGAAGAAGTTCTCGGCGACGCTCAAAGCGAGCCTCTGTTGGAAAGCTTCGACGATTTCAATGCAGCGACAGACAATGAATTAGCCGATCTGTTTGCCCAAACCTATACAGCAGCCCCCGACGACTCCCCAGAAGATGATACCGTGACGCTGTTTGGTAAGGCATTTTTCGATGATGACAGCGAAGCAGAGCCGATACCGCCCCAGGGGGAAGCCGCAGCGGCAACCCGGTTGACCGCTCATCTGTTTGACGAGGATTTCTCCGCAACAGAAACACCTGCATCGCGTTCAGATGAAGATATCAGTTTATTGGGGGAAAATTTCGGCTTCGACGACGACAGTACCTCAGATCCGGTAGCGTTCCAGGGGGAAGCCGAAGCAGAAAGTGCATTGACCGACCTGTTTGAGGAGGATTTCCCCGCTGTAGAGACTGGTGCTACCTCCCAAGATGAAGAAGACCTGAGTTTGTTTGGGGAAGATTTCTGCTTCGAGGATAGTCCCACCGAGCAAATTCGCGCCACCTCGCCATCAGCTGCAGCCGCATCAGAACCGGAAGCGGACGACTTGAGCGAATTATTTGCCGGATTAAACGAAGATGACTTTTGGCAAGCAGAACTGACCAACGAGTCAGAGGCGCTTGACTTGGCAAGGTCCCAAAGTGCAGACATCTCTAACTTGGACGATAGCAATTGGCTCGAAGGCTGGGATAACGCCGCCATAGCAGGGCAAGTTCCCGATGAGTTAGATATGGCTGGCTTTGAACCCTCTGCCCCCGCTGATGATTGGCAAGGCGAATTATTCACCGCCAGGGAGGAGATCTCCCCAGCAGCAGGCAGCGCTTTGTCGGATAGAGCGCCAATAGAATTAAATAGGGAAGATTGCCGATCTGACTTGGCAGCGCTGACGCCAGCGCTCTCATTTGGTGAAGTAGATTTTGGCTTTAACTCGCCTGAAGATGAAGCAGCAATGCTATTGGGCGACGAGTCGGAATTGATGGGACTCGAAGCAATCAACCAAAACTGGGCAGATCAAATCGCGGGGGATGCAAAAGCGGTTGAATTCGGCGCCCTGACAGATGATTTTGATTGGGATGCCAACGATCTGTTTGGGTCAGAAGCAGCCGCAGGAGAAACCCCGTCGGCGCAAAGTATCGTTAGCGCGCCAGAGGTTGGTTCAAAACCCACAACGGACTATCCGTCACCGCAGAATGCTGAAGCATCGATAGATGATTTCTTCTCCCTGGATGAACCGTCCCAACTTTGGGGCGAGCCATCTCAAACAGAAGCCGATCTAGGACTGGATGCCAATTGGCTCTTGGCTTCCGCGGATCTGTTTGCCGATATGGAAACACCACCTCCACAAGATGCAGAAATCCAGGCTCGGATCTCCGATGGTGGAGAAGGGGAGTTTGACCTTTTTGCCGATGAGCCTGGTACTGAGTTCGATTTGTTCGGAAATGAAACACCGGCAGAGGAGGAAGCTTTTGAGATTGCTGATAATGCAACGGCAGAAGAACTGTTAAGCTTTGATTTTCCGTCAGCGGAGAGCGAGACAGGGGCAGATGATGATGATTTGGCATGGCTGTCAGAAATTACTCAGGATGTAGATGCCGAATCGGATTTGGCTCAACAAGAATATGAGGAAAACACGGAGGAGGAAGTATTAAATTTAACAGAGGGGGAAGAGCAATTTTCGTTTGAGCAGTTGGCTTTTGCAGAGACAACAACAACCACTGAGGGAGAAGAGCAATTTTCGTTTGAGCAGTTGGCTTTTGCAGAGACAACAACAACGGCAGAGTTGGAACCAGAACCGGATTTTGCCGACCTGGATGCGATGCTGGGTGAAGTAGGGGATCCGCCATCGGCAACGGGTGTAAATTCAAGCCAGCCATCGGCAGAGTTAGATTTTGCCGACCTGGAAGCGATGTTGGATGAAGCAGGGGATATAGGGGCAACGGGTGTAAGTTCAAGCCAGCCATCGGCAGAGTTAGATTTTGCCGACCTGGAAGCGATGTTGGGGGAAGAGGCGATCGCACCAACCGGCGCGGATATTACCCTGGATACAATGTCATCGATGGTGTCGGCTATACCAGGAGAGGGCAAGAGTACGCCGGAGATCGTGCCAACCACCGATAAAACCCAAGCTGTGGCGGCTAGCGACGAATTTGAAGACCTGGAAGCCATGATAGCCAGTGCGGAAACCCTGGGTGGCCCGCCAATGAAATCCAGGCCGGGGCAGGCTAATGCGTCTAAGCCAAGGGCGAGGATATTTGAACAAACGATGAAGGTGCCGGTGAAGCAGCTAGACAACCTCACCAACTTGGTGGGGGAACTGGTAGTCAACCGGAACAGCCTGGAACAGGATCAAGAACGGCTGCGGCAGTTTTTGGATAATTTACTGCACCAAGTCCAGCAACTGAGCGATGTGGGCGCTAGGATGCAGGATTTGTACGAGCGCAGTCTACTCGAATCGGCGCTGCTGGCTAGCCGTCAGAGCTATCGCTTCTCCACCACAGGTGGCGATGGATTTAGCGGTTACTCATCGGGTTCGACTTGGGATCATATCGAAATGGATCGCTTTACGCCGTTCCACACTCTCTCCCAAGAAATGATCGAACTGATTGTGCGAGTGCGGGAATCTGCCTCTGACATCGAATTCATCGTTGATGAAACCGATCAAGTCAGCCGCCAGTTCCGGCAGGTGACCACCCAGCTGCAAGAAGGCTTGACTCGCGCCCGCATGGTGCCGTTTGCCGAAATTGAACGGGTGTTTCCGTTATTCCGCTACGTGCGCGATAAAGCTGCAGAATTGGGCAAACAGGCAGAACTGCGAATCGAAGGGCGGGAAACCTTAATCGATAAGTTGATTTTGGAACACCTCTCCGACCCGATGAAGCACTTAATCAACAATGGCCTCGCCCACGGGATCGAAGCGCCTGAAGTGCGGCAGCGGCAAGGCAAGCCACCCGTGGGTCGGATTACCCTTTCTGCCTTCCACCAAGGTAACCAGACGGTGATCTCGTTCTCCGACGATGGTGCGGGAATCGATGTGGAACTGCTGAAGGCTAAGGCGGTGGAAAAACGACTGATCACCGCAGAACAAGCCAAGAGCCTATCCCGCATCGAAGCCTACGAACTGCTCTACCTTTCTGGTTTGAGTACCAAGGATAAGGCTGACTTGATCGCTGGTAAAGGGGTTGGGATGGACGTGGTACGTACCAACGTCAGCGAAATTCGGGGAACGATCACCACCGATTCGACTCAAGGCAAAGGTACCTCGTTTACGATTCGCCTGCCGCTGACGCTGAGTATTTGTAAAGCGCTGTGCTGCGTCAGCAACCAAGCTCGGATTGCCTTCCCGATGGATGGCGTGGAAGATGCGCTCGATGTGCCTAAATCTCGGGTTCAAGTCAATGGTGAAGGCAATCAGTATATTCAATGGCGCGATATGCAGTTGGAGTTCAAGCATCTCAACGAGTTGCTGACATTCAATCGCCAACTAGGTCGGGGTCGCGTGTACGGCGCTAGCAAAGATGAAGATTCGGTGGCGATCGTTGTACTGCGTAGCGCTGGTAACTTCTTGGCGATCCAGGTCGATCAGGTGGTCGGCGAGCAGGAAATTGTAATTAAGCAACTCGAAGGCCCGGTACCTAAACCCATCGGCATCGCGGGTGCTACCGTGATGGGGGATGGTCGGATCATGCCGATTGGTGACGTGTTGGAGTTGATCGACATCGCGATGGGACGGGTAGGTAAAGATCGCCGCGCCATGTTGTGGGAGCAAAATAATCTGGCAGCGGCGTCAGAAACCCCCGTCAACGAGCCGAGAGTTTTGATCGTGGATGATTCGATCACTGTACGCGAACTGCTCTCGATGACCTTTAATAAGGCTGGCTACCGCGTGGAACAAGCACGTGATGGTCAGGAGGCTTGGGATAAACTCAAATCGGGTTTGCCTTGCGATATAGTCTTCTGCGATATCGAAATGCCCAGAATGAACGGTCTGGAGTTGCTCTCGCGGTTGCATAAAGACCCCGACCTCACTCATCTGCCGGTAGCAATGCTGACTTCGCGGGGTGCGGAAAAACACCGAGAAATGGCCTTCGATTTGGGTGCTAGCGGTTACTTCACTAAGCCTTATCTAGAAGAAGCGTTGCTCGATGCGGCTTCGCGGATGCTGAAAGGAGAAAAATTGGTGCCCAGTAATATTAGCGCTTCATAAGTTTTTAGCCCAATTACCTGAAAAAATTAGGGGATTAAGCTACATCAAATGTTTGGGCTGGAGTCACCTCCAGCCCTTTAATTTTGCTCGGCTGTCTAATTTTAATCCGATTAAAAACTGTTGATTTAATATCATGTCCTTAGGCATCGGTAGTGTATGGATAGCTAATTGCAAGCTTGCTAATTGCTGGTCAATTGCCTCCAGCTCTGCTCAATAATTATTGACTGGTTCTTTTTTATTTAGCCATTAGCGATTAGCTATTAGCAGTTACACAACCGTTGCCAAAGGACATGATATAAGCTCAAATTGCATCTGTTTCAGGACTTACGCAAAGAAACTTTGGTGATATGAAAAATCGTGGTTTGGGAACCAGAGATATGCCTCCCTTCCGCACTCGCGTTCGACGTTCGAAACCGGGTTTCTGGCAACGCCCTTGCTTAATTCCTGTCTTTTTGAAGAGCTTTGCCATGAAAGCAGATTAGATACTGCATAGCATTTTACTCCAAAAATGCCTCTGGGGATTCTCAGACAAAACTTACTAAATTAAGTCCAAAAAATCGATTGTATTATTTGAAATATCAGAAAAAATTAGGCTATATTTTAAAGCAATAAGAAGCTATCAATAGCTTCAAGATAACCACAACTACAATCCCCAAAAAAATGGACAGCATCTCCAAAAATCATCGCGCTAAAGTTGAAATCACTGACCTAATCACTGAAGCTGTTTCTAATGCAGAGGCACGCCGCCATCAAATTACTGATGTAGAAGCATCTCTGTCTGATGCAGAAGCAGCTGCTGTTAAAGGTGGTTTTTGTGCACCTGTAAAGCCAATCATTTTAGGAAGAATGATTTGTCCGCCGATTATAGTTGGTTTAATCGCTCTACCTACTGAAACTTCCATTTCTTAGTCAAGTTTGAAATGGTGAGGACTTACGCGCACCCATCCGGGTTTCTCTGAAAAATCGTTGGGAAAGGGAACCAGAGATATGCCTCCCTTCCGCTACGCGAATGTAGCAAGAAACCCGCGCAAACACCAAAGTTTCTCTGAAAAATCTTCGACTTGGAACTAGCGAACGCAGCAAGAAACCCGGTTTCTAGGATTGCGTAAGTCCTGATGGTAAAAAATTCGTAGGTAGAGGCCGATCCAATGGAAGAAATCGATGTCAAAAGTTCTACACCCCTTTGCCCCAGTGCGCGACCTGAAGTCGGGAATAGTGCGGTATTTGGGATAGTTGTTGGGACAGTAGAAAAACCCCAAGTCGCTTATCTTAAGCAGGTTCAGCCTCTGACTGATGAACTGATGGCTCTGAGCGGCCCTGTTACGCCAGGGGAAGTGTTTCGAGTTGCTGCTCCCTGTGCGGGGACAGGTTGCCAGCATTTTGATGGCGCAAATTGTCGTCTAGCAACGCGAGTTGCAAATCAACTGGCTGCCGTATCGGAGAATTTACCATCTTGCCCTATCCGTCGCGAGTGTCGGTGGTGGCAGCAAGAAGGTAAAGCAGCGTGTATGCGCTGTCCGCAAGTTATCACAGATAACTACAGCCCATCTGAACAAATACGTCAGGTAGCGACACCTGCGCCTGTGTAATCAATTCAATCAATTAAATAACTCAAGTTGCTAGTTACATCGAAGGTTGCTGGTAATAGGTAATGGGTAATGGGTAATTGTCAAGAGTAGACTGAGCCATGAATCCAATTACCAATTACCAATTACCAATTACCAATGTCACAACTTATAACTAGCAACTTGCGTTAAATAGAAAAAAGCCCTCTGATTAATCATCAGGGGGTTTTTACTCAACTTAGAAAGCCTTGCCAATTTATAAAAGCAGGACTTATATCATGTCCTTAAGATTACCCATAATCATCAGCCGGGACACGGCACGATTAACGTTATCTGTTTGTCCGAGATATCTCTGATGCCGTGTCCCTACGCAACGACGGGGTGAGGTTTTTTATGATGGGCAATTCAACGGACATGATATTACGCACCAAAACCATATATGGTGGGTGGTATATGGTGGTGATGGTGCCATACTCTCGTCTAACGCACCCTACATTTAGAGTTTCTGCGTAAGTCCTGAAAGTTATAATTTATTTTTTGAGCGTATCCTTTTCTCTTTTGTCTAAGGCTTGTTTGGCTTTTAACATGGCTTTTAAAAAGGCTAATTCGCTCTTCCATGCGGTGCGAGGAAGGATGGAAGTTTGAGATTTATCATTGAGGGAATTGGAATTTTCTGCCATAACTTATAGCTCCAGGCAACTGTAACTGATTAAACTTCAACTAATCGGGGATGGGAAAATTATGGTTCATCCTGCCAAGTTTCAGGCCATTGGATGCGATCGCTTGTAAAATGAAGCGGGTCATTTTCCGGCCAAGGCGCATTAATACCCTCTTCAATAAGTTCAAATTCACCATTATCAAAGGGTAGCCCTTGCGCTTGAACTTTAGGAGCAACGCGCTCCCGAATTCCCCGTTCTGCCTGTACGATCGCCCGATGGTGGCAGTAAGGATTATTCCCGCGACGGTTGAAGAAAACATGAGCAGTCCAAGTACAGCCGCCGCGACAAAGTTCGGCAAACTCGCAGGTTTTACAAAAGCCCCACAAGTGCGCTGTTCCTTGGGGAGTTCCAGCTCCTAAATTGAAGCGCAATTCTTCAGTTTCTTCAACAATTTCTCGCAGTGAAAGGTCTCTGATATTGCCACCCGTGTAAGCTGCTGTAGGCAGGGAGGGGCAACCTTTAATGGCGCCATCTGCTTCAATTCCTAAAGTAGAAAGTCCCGCAGAACAGCCTTGCCAAAATGTCCACTCGTCTCCCTCTCCGCGTCCTCGCAAAAATCGTTCGTCAGGGCCATAGTAACCGATGTTATTACCCGGTTGGAGTTGCACGCCGTCGCGCTTTGCTCGCCGAGCTACTCGGGCTAGCATCGGATAGATATCGAGTAGTTCGCAGGGTTGCAGGAGAATATCTGCGTTGTCTGCGGCATTCCCCATTGGGACGGTTAGTTGAATTTGCCAAGCGATCGCAAGGGCGTCACGAATATGTTCGTAGATACAAGGAAATTCAGGTGCTGACAAGCGGTTAATTTGGGTGTTGCAGCCGAATTTAATCCCGACTTCTTTCAGATGACTCATGGTTTTAAAAGCATATTTCCAAGATCCTTGGCGTCCGCGCAAGCGATCGTGTGTTGCTTCTAAACCATCAATTGAAACGGAGACAGTTGCAATGCCTGCTTCTTTCATTCGACGTGCTGTTTCCAGCGAGATGCCATAACCTCCAGTAGTCATGCTGCAAAGCATCCCAGCTTTATTAATCGCTGCGGCAATTTGCAACCAATCCGGACGCAGAAATGCTTCGCCGCCAATCAGTGTAACTTCCTTAATGCCGACTTCTGCCATCTGCCGAACGAGGTCAAGCGCTTCTTCTGTGGTAAGTTCTTTAGTGCGTGCTTGTCCGGCTCGCGAACCGCAGTGACTACAAGCTAAATTGCACTTTAGAGTAATTTCCCAAACGGCATAACTGGTGCGGCGATATGTCATAAAAACCTTCAGTTTTTTGGATTGGGTAAGTTAATTTCTTAAACTTCATTTTGGAGACATAACTGCTTGAGTATGTCTCCATTTTTATTCAGCCTCAGAACACAAAAGAAATAGAGACGGAGTAAATATCTTCTGATACGGGAACTCTGACGATACTGAGGCCAGTCATGCTAACCAAACCACCCGTAATATAAATCTGCTCGTGGTCTGTTAAGTCGCTCAGAAAGCTTTCCGATCCTTGGAACAATTAAGAACCAGCAGGATGGACGTCAGATATAGTAATATTAGCCATTTAGAATCTCCTCGTCATTTAAATGATTGAACTTACTGAAGTGGGAGAAAGTACACTCATCACTGTTAAACTCCCACTCTAAATGTTTGCCGCCTGAGGAACAAACTTCAGCATAGCAATAAATACTTGCTAAAAACACAGCGCTCGCGCTTTTCATCCTCAAAGCGGCAGATGAAAAAGTAATTAACGCAAGTTGCTAGTTATAAACAAGGGCGTTGCTAATGGCTAATTGCTAATTGCTAATAAAGGATTTTTACCAATCTCGCCATTAGCCTCGTGACCAGGGCAGAGCCTAGTAACGCCATTAGCCGCTCCCAGAGAGATAACTAGCAACTTGAGTTAATGATTGGTCGCTTGAGACAATGACTCCATACAGCGGTTGAGGCCACCAGTCTTTTGGAGGCCAAACAATTACGCCGTACATGGGTTGGATAATGGGATATTTTCCGCCAACAAATCCACCGAGGACTGCGGCTAACTCTTCTTCATTCAGGTCGCTGAATTCACCCTGCTCTTTTGACTCTATTACATGGAGAGCGGCAGTTTCAAATTCTTCTTTTGAAAAGACGTAGCCAGCCTCTTTCAATACTTGTTGACGTTCCTCAACCGTGCTGTTATCTAGTTGAGTGCGGAAGGCTTGGTCTTTAACCAGCCTTACCAAAAACTCTTTCAGTCTTTCTAACAAATTTACAGACATACAGTCGTCCTTTGAATCAAATTTAAAAACCGCAGAGCCGAATGGAGAAAACAGAACAGCAATCTTGTCTATACTTTGCCATAATTTGGAATAATCAGTCAATCTTATGAATAACTTTATTGGCCTAAAAACTTGTATTTATGTCTTTATTAATTTTTATGATGGAAAACATCATAAATTTTTCATTTACAATTAATTATTGGTGAATCAATAAAAGATTGAAATTATTAGTTAAATTTGGCTAAATTTAAACTAACGCTATGTGTCTACCTTATTCACACTCAAACACTGAGGAGAAAAGTAAAAATGGACGCTATTTCAAGAAAACACCAAAGTCAAATCGAAATTAACGATTTGATTGCTGAAGCTGTTGTTAATGCGGAAGCACGACGCCAGGAAGCGATCGCCGCCGCAGAAGAATCCTTGTCTGACGAGGAGGCAGCTGCGGTTAAAGGTGGTTTATCTACTATCAAACCAATCATCCCCCCGATCGTAATGGGATTAATTTACATCCCAGCCTCACCGATTTGCTAAATATTTGCTATACACTGTAGAGACGGGTGGGTTTTGGCTGCCATCTTACGGATGAAAATTTAAAATCTAGTTGTATAACTGGATAAACTAAGCCCTTCGATAAAACCCGAAGGGCTATTTACGTAGTGGGTAACGGATAAATTAAAGATACTTAGACATAATACTCTTATTTTCGTCTAAAAATTATTTTTTTATTTTAAATAAAACCTAGCGATTTTAGTGCGAACGCCAGTTTTTTAATACTATGAAATTAACTCAAAGTTAGAGTACAGGAAATATAGGTGTTCCGAAAGACGGTGTAAGAATTGTAATCACTGTAGTGGTGATAGTAGGGTAAAACAATCCTCCTTGGATTTGAAGTTCGCTATCTGACAAATCGCTCAGAAAGCTTTCAGAATCAAGGAACAGATCGGAACCAGCCGGATGCAGAGCGGTGTAATAGCAGTCATTAGTTTTCCTTTTTTGAGTAATTATATATAGCTATCTTAGAGAATAAATCTAACAACAAAGTCATTCGAGAGCGATTTTTACAGACATTAATTATAAAATTACGTCTTTTTTATCTTATTTTTATGCTATCAAACTCAGTTGAAACTTCAATTTATAATTTTGGCAACTTGTTGATTTTTACAAAAGTTATATCGTTTATGCAAATGATTGCTACAGGGGTACTGGTAGCCTCACCCTGGTCAACCAGTTGTGTAGCAAAAACTTAGGTAATTTATGTTATAGAAATTGACATAAGTAATACATCGCAACTAATTATTGCTTTACAGTTAAACTGAAAATATGGAATATAAATATCTAAATTATGTCTTAAATTGAATTGTAAAAATGTTTTCAAAAATAGCTAATAAGTCCTAATAGCAACTCAAGAGTTGAATAAAACATTGAATTCACTCTTAAACTCTCAGCGCCAGCAACTATTGTTTATTTGGAGCAAGATTATGGCTGCTATCAAAATTTCTGACTTACAACCAGTAGGTTCCGAGTTCTTCATGGGTGAAGAAAACTTTATCAATGAACTGAGCGATGCCGATCTTAACGGCATTCATGGTGGACTTACACCCTTGTTCTTTGTGGCTGGTGCGGTTGGTAGTGCGGCTGTTTCTTACGTGGTTGGCAAGTACTTCTAAAACAGTATTTTAAAGTGGAGGTATGAACATAAATTTTATACTTCTATACTTCCACTTTAAAAAAATTGCAGTACCGTGACTCTCAGCACAAACAACTATTAACTTGAGGCAAATTATGGCTGTTATCAAAGTTTCTGACTTACAACCAGTAGGTTCCGAGTTCTTCATGGGTGAAGAAAATTTTATTAGTGAACTGAGCGATGCCGATCTGAACGGCGTTCATGGTGGAATTATATCGCCATTTCTGCCTAGCATTGTCATATTCACGCCGCTATTGTTTTAATCAGCTGGCTTATTTTTAAAATACAAAAAAACAGCACTCTATTTGGTGCTGCATTTTCCATTTATTGGTGTTATTGACGACGTTGAATGTGTTCCGAACGGTCTTTATTCAAACTATATTTAGCTGTGTAATCACGAAAAATTTGATAGCCAAATAGAGCCACAGCTATTGTTAGCGCAATACCAAAAGATATTGCTTTTACAGATAACCGCCTCAGATCGCTGAATTGGAAATTCTCCAATTCTCTCATATTATGAGTTAGCAGAGATAATGTACCTAGAATAACCCAGATACTCCCTGATACATACTCTCTACGCAAGAACTCAATCGTTCCATTGAGTATGAATATGATACCAGCAACAACGGGAAAACTGTACATTTATTTGCCTCCTTAAAATTATCCTTTACTGTTGGGTAATGTTAGACGGCTTTTATTTTGTAACCAAGTTTGAAAAATTGATTCCATAATTCGTTCTCTGATCGATTCATTCAATTCAACAGGAAACCACTTTTCAACTTTAATAACGTGATAACCAAATTTAGTTTGAATGGGAGCGAGAACTTCACCTTCCTTGGCTTCAGAAACAACCTTAGCAATTTCTGGCATCAGTTCGGTTAAAAAGCGAATGCCTACAAAACCACCGTTTTCTTTAGCTTGTTTAACTTTCGAGTATTCCAGAGCTAAAGCACAAAACGAAGCATTTTGTTCTCGAATTGCCTGGATTATTTTCAAAGCTTCTTCTAGGTTAGTTACTACAATTTGAGAGAGAGCAACCCGCTTATAGTCGTTACGGTTTTGCAAGTAATGGTTATCAACAGCTTCACCGAAGAGATACTCTTTTAACTTCTTTGCAAGCAGGTTAAGTCTAATACCTTGAGTCCAATCTTCTACCGTAATGCGTTGCTGAGAAAGCCAAGCTAGGGTTGTATTAGCTTCCAGCAGCTTATGTTCCATGCGAAATGTATTTCCTGCTGTTTGTAGTTCCTCGTCGGTAACTCCAATACCAAGGTTTTCGCAAATTTTTAGAATTAAGGCGTCCCGTTCCGCTAAAGTTGCTATTTCTGCAATTTTGCAAGAGTGCCGCAGATGAGCAATGATATCTGCATCTGTGGCTGGAGAAATTTTAGGAAATTCCAATTCTTGCTGAGTTGGCGGAGCAGATTGTTCTAAAGTATCTTTCATGGTTTTTAAGGTCGATAAATTAATCTTTCAGGGGCAATTTCTTGGCTTTTTAGTTTATGACGATGTAAATCGCCATAAATGTTAAGGTAGTCAAGCTCATCAGGGGAGAGTTTGCCTTGTTTAACGCCACTTATCGCAGCATCAATTTCTTCACGCCGTTGTAAACCCATTAAGCAGACATCTACACAGTTTTGCGTTAAAGAGTAACGATATAAGTCTGGAACAGAAGGTCGCCAGCACTTGGCTGGTAAACCATCAGGAGCTTCCCAAAGCACTCCTGTATGAGAGCCTGTAGACTTAAATGTGACAATACCTGGTCGCTGCCTATCTTGCTCATCAAGTTGATTAAATATTAAGTTTTGAGCAGAGCGATGGGCAACATTATGCCTCACCATGACCACATCTAACAGGGGACTACATAACCATTGTTGAGCCAGTTTTAAATCGTGGAAAGAGGCACCAATATAGCGAACAATTCCCATTTTTTTAAGACGTTATGATGTGCCAAGCATTCTTTATACGGTTCGTTGATAAACAGAATTACAACCTTTAACTTCTTGATAAATATTTAAGCAATCATTCAGAACAGAGCCATCATTAGACCCGATACAACCCCAAAACAGCACGTCAATGTAGTCAATTTTCAGTTCGCAAAACTGATCCATTAAAGCGCCAAGTAACATTTCTGGACTTTTGATATAAGTAACCGTTGCCAGAACAACTTTTTCCCGAACTGAGGAACCGCGTCCGCATATTTGGCGGATAGATCCAGCCATGTTGCTATATAAATAATGGTGAAGATCGCTGGAGTAAAAAAAGTAGTTGATACCGCGATCAAAAGCGTAGAGTGTATCTTCACTAGAAATCCCGCCGCCTCCACCTAATCCGAGACAACTGACTGTTAAATCAGTCCGCCCTAGTTTACGATAGAAGGGCAAATCTGATTCTGAAGATTGAGCGATCGCATGGTTAACTTCCCTAACTGTACTTGAGGGTTGTGGTACCAAATCGGTGATTAGCATAAGTTTAAGGGAGCGTAGATGTCCTCGGAATTTGAATTTAGGTAAGGACGTTGCCAGTCAATTCTAAGCAGAGAAAATTGATCGAACACTGATTTAAGGCGATTTTCGGGAGACTCGTCACCTTTTTGTCGAGCTTCTAGCAATCCATTAGCAACAATTTGGCAACGATTCATGCCAAAACTTTCTTGGATAGTAAACTTGCGGTCTGGTTCTTCTGCTAAAGCTAGTCCAGGTGCTAGTAATTTGGTAAACAGGGGAACTTCTGCTTGAAAGTAAGATTGATTTTCGGTGTAAACAGTTTGGAGAATTTGCCGAAACGCTTGATAGTTAATTTTTTCAAAGTATAGTACACCTGAATCATATCTGCCATAGTCAGAAGGGTTATATAACACTTTGAAAGTGAAAGGAATCCGAATTTATTTCAGTTTCTGGGTTAAACTTCCCATGATTGCAATAGCACCTTCAGCTTTTAAATTGAAGTATATCCGCGCCGTACCAGCATAATTATCTGGATTACTGAAGGTTTCGCTTCCCAGATTGCTGACTGCTACATAAAAGCCGTTTTGAACCAAATTGGGAGGCATTTTGATGGCAACCGTATCTCCTACGGTAGCCGATTTTTCGGCTGGGGATAAATGGCGATCGCGCTCAATATGCAAAGTTAAACCATGTTTAATTACTGCCAGAGTGCCATCGCTTTCTTCCTTAACTATCTGCCAGCTTGGAGCGAAATAGCCTTCTCCCGCATTGCTTTTGTGCAAGCGTTCGTAAAATTCTACATCTACCCCTAGAAAGGTATTATTTTCTAAATTTTGGTACAGGTTAGAATTGGCTAAATCTGATTCCAATTCAGATGCCAATTTCGTTTGCAGAGAACCATTGTAATAGATACCGTAGAGAAAACTTCTTAGCTGTAGGCTCAGGTATTTATGCTGAACATCCGCAGGCATTTTTTGAAAGCGAGTTACCATTTCTGCGGGAAGTTCCAGGGGTTTATAACTGGGATGACTGACGCAAAAGTTGGAGTCTATTTGAACGTTTTTGGCAACGTCTTGCAAAAAATTTATGACTTCCATAAAGGTGATTCAGTAACTAAAATTATTTAAGCGGCAACGGGTTCGAGAGAAGTTAATTCAGACTCAGCAGTACCAAAAACTGTGAAGATCGATTGCTCTGGACGGCATAACAAAGTTTTGGCTACCTGAAGCATACAAATCCCTGTATTTCCAAATAATTTTTGGTACTGCATAATTGATTCAATCTGGTGGATTAAACCAAGACCCGTAAATTGAATCACCCGTCTGAGAAAATCGGGGCGGTACTCCAAAATCATGGGAAAATTGCTAAGGTAAGCTTTGGCGAGCGCTAAAATTGAAGGTTGGAGCAATTCTAACGGCGTTTCAGCAAGACGTAAAGATTCTTCTATTTGAATGGAAGAAGCTACAACTAAGCTACTTAACCACATTTGTAGGTAGCTGGCTATTATTGTTCCTAAATCAAAGGCTGGATCTCCCCAAGCACACCGTTCCCAGTCAATCAATCGTAACATCCTTTCGTTTAATTGTTCTGGATAATTTTCCCAATCTTTGTGAATTAAAATATTATTCAATTTTAAGTCGTTATGGGTTAAACAGCAGGGATGCCACGCATCTTTCAATTCTGCTACTGCTTCTCCCAGGCTACTATAACGTTGATAAAGAATGAAAAATTTCAGACAATCTGGTGGCACTTTGATGCAAGCCATTGGAAAGTATCCTTTTTTGTTTGTATTGGTTTGGCTGAAGAGGAAGTAGATTACCTAATTCCTTTATTTTTATTTTTATTTATTCAATTCGCTATATCAAGTGTTTTAAATCGTTTTAAAAGCTATAAATCAAGCTGTTATGTCTTAGTTAAAAACCGATGATATTCATCTCAAAAATCTAGCTAATGTCTCGGTTTAGTTATTTATATTTTCCCAAGTTTAGCTATAAATGTCGAGGTTTTAAGTGGTTTATTTTGGAGATAAATCTCTTACTTATACCTGGATTATACTAAAGTTCTGTTTTTCAATAAAAATTAAATTATGTTTAAAAAAGTTGTCGCCAGCACAAGTGTATTATATAATTAAAATAAAAAAAAATTTATTTCCTAACCCACTCAAATCGCTCCTAATTTTTTACACAGAGGCAGAGCGATCGCATTTTTGCTGCGAGAGATGCGCTCGCTCGGCTCTTGACAATTCCTCAATGGCTTAGGAGTCGAGTTGCGTGAGAATTTCCACCTGCTCTATTTGTTCCTTTATCCATGCAGAAAATAAATCAGAAGTAATCTTGAGGCGCAATAGATTATCCAATTGCGGTTGAATCAGTTCTTCAACTAGAATCAAGTGGATGCCTTTAGAAGTAACTATTGGCTTGAGAATTTGGCCGGGAGTTGCGGCAAAGACAGCAGCAGAAATTTCCGGTTTGAGGTCTTGACGGCGGACTTTTCCTCGATACCCTGCTGCTCGTCGTAGCTCTGTATCTTGGATATATTGACTTGCCACTTCCGGGAAACTAATCTCGCCTTCCTTAAGCGAATAGAAAAGTTCCATCGCTAAGTCTTCATCATCCAAAACTACTTCACAGATCGCAGCGTGAGCGTAGTCTAGCTGGTGTTCGACAAAAAAAGGTTCTACCTTATCTGCAAAGAGATTTTGAGCTAACTTGGAAGAGAGAGCGGAAACATAAACTAATTCTTCAAAATCGTCGAGAGATAAACAATGTTTTTGTAGCCAAGACCAAGTTGCATCAGCACTGCGGAGATTGCTAACTAACCGCAGGTTATCTGCTACTACTTGCAGTTCTTCAGTCTCTATCTGTATTTTCCGTTCTTGTGCTGCCTGAGTTATAATTTTACGAGTAACAATTCCTTCAACAATAGATGGAATTTGGCAGGAAATCTTAACTTGTTGAATGATGTCTTCACGGGAAATAGTCAGCATATTCGACATTTTGAAACTCCTTAGATAACTGGGAAATTCTTTTTTACTTGCTATAAACGAGGCATAAGCTGCTGATTTAGAGTTCCAAGCCTCCTTTTTGTAATTTCTTAAATGGAGCGAGCATAAAGTCAATAACACGACGCTGCCGAATAATCACTTCCGCCGTGGCTGTCTGTCCTGGTGTCAGAGCTATACTCTTATTTTGAGCTTGAATAGAAGTTTTGTCGATTGCTATTTATAGCTCAAAAACTTCAACTTTACCTGGGGGAACATCTACAATTTTGGAGTCGGGAGAAATCCAATTTAACTGACCGGAAACAACACCATAATCTTGAAATGGATAGGCATCAAACTTCAACTTAACTGGCATTCCTTGGCGGATAAATCCACTTTCAGAAGTCGGCATCTGTGCTTTAAATATTAGTTTTGCTCCTTGAGGTGCGATTTGAGCAATCGTTTGACCGGGTTGTACTACAACTCCAGGACGTTGAATTGGTAAGAGAAAAAGCGTACCGTCAACTGGCGAGCGCAATATTCGTTGATCCAATTGCAGATTTAAAGCTTGAATTTGAGTTTTGCTTTGAGAAACTTCTGCTTGCAGCGCCGTAATTTGGGTTGGCAAATCTTTCAGCTGTTCCTGTAAGCACTGCTAATTTGCTAGCATGAGTTAAACTCTGACGGCTGCGTTGCTGTTCTTCTACGCGCAACTTAGCTTGCTCAATATCTGACTGAATTTGTTGAACTAAGCTCTGATATCGGCTTTGTTCTTCTTTTAACCGCAGTTTGGCTTGCTCGATATCCGACTCAGCTTGATGAACAATACTTTGATAGCGGCTTTGTTCCTCTTTTAACCGCAGTTCTGCTTGTTTAACATTTGCAAGCGCTTGCTCTTGTAAGCGTTTGCTTTCTTCTGCCAGCTTCTCCATTTCAACCACTTTAATTTCTGGTACGACACCTGCCTCTAAAAGTTGGCGATAGCGTTGGACTTCTGCCAAATCTTTAAGCAAACGACGATTAGCTAAGTTATAAGCAGTCTGACTGGCAGTAATATTTTGCCGTGCTTGATCGACTTGAGACAGTTTTTCTACTTTTTGCAGATTATAAGCAGTTTGTTTGGCATCAAGGTTTTGCTGTGCTTGATTTACTTGAGCTACTTTCTCTTGTTTTTGTAAATTAGAAGCCGATTGTCTAGAATCAAGGTTTTGTTGAGCTTGATTAATTTGCGTCACCTTTTCCAACTCTTGAGCTTGATTTTGATGTTCTTGAACGCGAATCGCCACGTTTAATTGATTTTTCAGTAACTCCAACTGCGCGAGTCGATTTTGTTGACCTTCCAATTTTGTTTGAGCTTGTTGAAGATCCGTGCGGAGAACATCAGATTCTAGCTCAATCATAACTTGTCCTGCTTTGACAGTTTGACCTTCTTTTACATGCACTTTCGCTACGGTTCCAGAGACGATTGTATCCAATCTTTGGGTAGATCCTTTAGGTTCTAATCTTCCTCTCGCACTCCCTGTTTCATCAACCTTTGATAACATCGACCAAGGTAAAACAATGCCAGCAAATATAACTAAAAAATACAGCAATCCTCGCGTCCAAACTCGCGGTAGCGTATCGATTAAATCTTTTGTTAATGAAGACCACTCTTCATTTGTTTCAGGAGATAATTCTGGTTCTAAATTGGCTCTTTCCAGACTGGGTTTATCTAACTATTGTACTTCTTCCGGCCAAACGGGATTGTTTGTAAAGTGACCGTTTTGATGAAATTTATCTTCTATAGCTGATGGGTTTGGCATAGGTTTTGTAAATTTTTAAATGGAG
This sequence comes from Microseira wollei NIES-4236, assembly GCF_020521235.1. GTDB lineage: Bacteria > Cyanobacteriota > Cyanobacteriia > Cyanobacteriales > Aerosakkonemataceae > Microseira > Microseira wollei. The sequence goes on from NZ_BLAY01000027.1 coordinate 51,949, forward strand.
TGTCCTAAGTTCATGTTTATGAACTTCGCTTAATTCTTCTAAATCAATTTCAACCAATAGAAGTAAGTTGCTGTTGATTGAGGTAGAAGTATTGACCGCGTTTTGCCATTAGTTGGTCGTGGGTGCCACTCTCAACTAAAATACCTCGATCGAGGACTAGAATTAAGTCGGCATTGCGAACGGTTGAAAGGCGGTGAGCAATCACAAAAGTAGTTCTATTTTGCAGAATTTTGTTTAAATTATTCTGAATAATTCGCTCGGATTCTGCATCTAAGTGACTGGTAGCTTCATCTAAAATCAGCAGGCGGGGATTGCCTAATAAAGCTCGCGCGATCGCTAATCTTTGTCGCTGTCCTCCAGATAGCATTCCTCCCCCTTCACCAATTTGGGTTTCGTAACCCATTGGCATCTCTTTGATAAAGTCATGAGCGCCTGCTAATTTTGCCGCTTCGATAATATCTTCTAAAGATGCTTCTGGATGACCGACGCTGATATTTTCTCGAATTGTACTGCCAAATAGGAAGGAATCTTGCTCGACGACACCAATATGTCGCCCCAGCGAGCGCAAGGATATACTCGTCACATCATAACGGTCAATTAAAACTTTACCTTCCCTGGGCGGATAAAGCCCTAAAATTAGTTTATAAATCGTTGTTTTGCCTGAACCACTGCGTCCTACCATTGCTACCATTTGGCCTGGTTTAACTTCAAAGCTGAGATTTTATAGCGTGTTAGTATCGCTTTCTGAATGGTAGCGAAACGTCACTTTATCGAAGCGAATATGACCTTGAAGATAAGGCAAAGATTGACGAGTTTGATTTGGCAAGTCTTCTTCTGGTTCGGCATCGATCACGTCATTGATTCGTTCCATTGCAATCACCACTTCCTGTAACTCGTTCCACAGCACGATCAGTCGCTGGAAGGGAGTAATTACATTACCTAGTAGCATATTAAAAGCCACTAGCTGACCGATTGTTAACTCGTTCTGAATCACTAACCACGCGCCAAACCAAAGTAACGCGGTCGTGACGATAGTTTGAATCCCCAAACTAAATACTTGCAGGATATTATTGATTGTTTGTCCCGAAAGCATCGCTTTCAGAGACTTGCCAAACAAGTCTTCCCAGTGCCAGCGTACTGTCTGCTCTACAGCCATCGATTTAACAGTACGAATCCCCGTTAATGATTGAATTAAGTAACCCGTTTCTTCGCTGTAAGCAACAAAAGTTTCGCGAGAAACTTTTTGTAAGAAGCGAGTGGCAATTAATGCTAGTAGGACAAATGGCGGCACTATTACTAAGGTCAATAGCGCCATTTTCCAGCTGTACCATAACATCAATCCGACGTAGATGACGACTGTGAATAAATCCAGGACGATCGATAAACCTTCCCCTGTCAAGAACCGCTGAATTTTTCGGTTTTCTTGAACGCGGGAAATAATATCTCCCACATAGCGATTTTCAAAAAAATTGAGCGGCAATCGGAACGTATGACTAATGAACCCGACAATTAAGGCTAAATCCACTCGACTTGCCGTGGGATCCAAAAGATATTGCCTCAATCCCGTAATTGCTACTCGAAATAAGCCAAAAATCAGTAAGCCCAACCCAATAGTTAGCAGACTGAGGTCGCTTCGCTGTACGATTACTCGATCTAATAACAACTGGGTAAATAGAGGTGTAATCAATCCAAAAATCTGGATCAGAATCGAGGCAATCAATACTTCTAACAAAATTAGCCAATGAGGTTTGACTAACTCGAAGAATTGCCAGAAAGGTTGACTTGCTTCTTTTGCCGCTTTCAGTAAAGCTGTTGGTTTTAATAAAAGTACGTAACCAGTCCAACCCTTTTTAAACTCTGCATAGGTCAGCTGGCGTTGACCGATCGCTGGGTCGCAGACTATTACGCGCTCTCTCGTCACTTCATACACCACAATATAGTGCTTTCCCTCCCAATGCACGATCGCGGGTAATTGTTGTTCTGCCAGCTTGTCTAAACTCGCCTTCACAGGTCGAGTCGTAAACCCAATACTTTCTGCCGCTGCCGACAAACCTCCCAGGGAAGCACCATTGCGATCCACATTAGCAATGTCCCGCAGGCGATTGACGCTAAACTGCTTACCCCAGTAACGACCGATCATCACCAAACAAGCTGCACCGCAGTCAGAGGCACTTTGTTGGGCAAAAAAAGGATAGCGGCGAGTCATTCGCTGCCACAAATGACCGATTCTGACGCTGGGACTGGGAAAATAAGCTTTACTGACTTTTTTCTGTTTATTTGATTCGTTAGGCGGTAACGGTTTCCTTACCCGCGTTTCCACTGGTTGTGTTGCCACAGATGGGGTAGGATTGGACTTGGTAAGCGCTGCCAATTGTGGCAAATGCTGTAAAGCTGTTTCCCAGTCGGACTTGTGCAAGCTATAAAGTTGAGTCAACCGCGTCACCTGCCAAGTCCCATTTTTTGGTAGCTGGGAAGTCCCGTAGATATTTCCCACCATTAGCCTTTGACCAGACGAATGTACCAATTCCCCCTGACGCAGCAGCCAAAGTTGTGGATTTTGCGTCAAAGATTTTGGCAGTCTTCCCGCTTCCAAATGATTTGGTTTCAGCAGTGAAAGCACTTGCATCAACTCTTCTGTGGGTGCCTCGTTAAGACAAGCGGTTTGGCGGCAAAGTAGCAGCAAATCTCCCAGGGTTGCTTTTTGATAAAGATGTTCCCGTAAGTTAGGATATTGCCTGCATAACAATGACAAATAATTGCCGGGAATATAGCAGAGATTGGAATTAACAGAGGCTCTAATCGCGTCGGCCTGAAATTGTTCTTCTGGAAACAGCGTTAACTCTCCAAAAGATGCTCCCGTTTCTGATGAAGCGACTAAGTTATCGTTACTGTCCAGTAGTCGAACTTTACCCCCCAGAATGATATAAATTCCCTCGCCAGCATCTGCTGTTTGCCAAAAACGTTTTCCTGCCGCTGGCTTTTGCAGCTCAGCTTGGCTGCAAAAGTTAACTAATTCTGGTTCTGCCAGAACTAAATTTAATGCTTGCTTTAGTTGCTGCTGTAGCTGCTGAGCAGAAAACCCTGATAAATTTTGATCCATAAATTGTAGAGGATTGACAACTACCGGATCGGCTACATCATTGCCAAAAAAATATTCCGAGCAAAAAATATTAAATATTTTCGCTCGACTGGCTTTTATTGACTTTGATAAAATCAATTGTTCCTACAAAAACTGGTGATGCAGAAGCGGGTAAATCGCAAATTTTAAAAGCAGATTTTTTTTGAACCAAACAATCATCCTGTTCTATTTTTTCTGTTTTGTAACGAGTACTCAGCCCCAGATTCTTCAGAATGCGATTGATGTGGCGATCGCTGACTTCAATCCCTAGTTTTTTGGCTAAATGTTTCTTCAACCATTGCGCTGTCCAACGTTGAAATGGATAGCCATACTCGCGAGGACTGCGGCTTACCAATTCCTTCAAATGCTCTATATATTCTTCATTAATAGCCTTTGGACGTCCCATTGGTTGCTCGTTCCAGCGATGAGCATTACCAGAACGTGCCATAGAAATCCAATATCGAGCTGTTTCTTGGGAACATTTTAGTTCGGTACAAATTTGCGCCTGAGACTGTCCCATGTCTGTTCTTAGCATGATTTCAATCCGACGACGATACTCCGGACGCAGATCTGTTTCTAGACTTTTCAGCAATAGTTTTCGCTGAAAAGATGTCAAGTAAAGCCCCTGATTTTCCACGATAGACACCTTCTCACTAAAACACTGAATCTTTTGTAACTGACAGATTTTTTATTTTTAATATTCCCCAAACATAATAGTACTATTTATCCAAAAGGTTAATAGACAGTTAAATCTGTCTCATGTTTTTCTGAAACCTACCCTATCAACTAAAAGCTGATAATAGCCAAATATTTACAAATTTTTACAAATGATTTTACTTATTGATACTCGCCAGCTGGATATGCTTTGATGAATTTTTTGTAAAGTAGTAAAGTTAAAGTATGAAATTTTCATAAGCTGAGAGACTGTTGTCGAGTAAGTAGGTGCAAGTAAATAAAGTAAAGATGCCTTAATGCCCAGAGGAATTACGCAACTGGCACAGCGATCGCAAAAAGCTAATTGGGGCAGTAAAAGGGTGACATCCTCCTACGCTGACCTTTCAGGTACAGCGTAGGCATCCCCTGAAGTCCGGTTAAGGATATTCAAGATTGACTTCGTGGTACTGTTGTCCATAGTTCCAACTATGCTCGGTTTCCCACTACGCCGTTTTATAGTGGGGAAAATGCTAGGGCCCCACTCTTTTGAGGTTGATCGCGGCATTGACATCACGATCAACCATCAAGTTTTCCGCTTCATCCCAATAGCCTCTGATGCTGCAATCGGTGAATATCAGTTCATTCCGATAGCTGAGAACCATTGACGTGTAGGCGGGATTTTTGGCAATTACCACTGCTCCAGCTTTTGCGGCTATGTAGTCCAGTGTTGCGAAGAATTGGCCGAATGCTGCATCATTCCAGGACTTGTTCAGGCCAGATTTAGCGGCTTGTCCATTAGGGAGATAATGCCCTTTCTCTTCTTGCTTCGCTTGATTGCGTTTAGTTAAACCCTTGAGGTTAAGGTCTTCGTGGAAGAAAACCTTTTTCCCAGTTCTCACCAACTTGTGAGCGGTTTTGTACTGGAAATCTTGACGCGATCTGGCAATGCGTTGATGCTGCCTAGCTTCTCGCTTTGCCAGTTTACGACGGGCTTTAGATCCGCGTTTACGTTTGTTGCGTTTGGTAGAGATTCGATCCAATTTGGCTTGATTTTTGCCAAGTGGCTTCAGCGATGGGATTTTTTCACCCTCTGATGTTGCCAAGTACACATCCTCATGCAAAACTGCATCCAACCCTGTTGAATTGTCCCAAGTCGGAACAATTTCATCTGGGGTGAATTCAGGTACCGAATCATCTTCTCTTAGTATCAGGTTGATGTACCAACCGTCCGCTTTTTTAGTCACACTGACTTGTTTGAGGTTGAAACCTTCAGGTAAAGCCCTGTGCATTCGGACTTTCACAACTCCCAGTTTAGGCAGTCTCAAGTAAAACCAATTCTTCCGAATCAGTTTGAGCCAGTCGTTTTTGGCTGTGGCAAAAGTCATAGTGCGGAAATCAGCTTCAGTCTTGAATCTAGGCTTACCGCTTCGATTCCCGTTGCTGTCACCCACGATGAATCGTTGAAAAGCCTTTTCTACTCGCTTAGAGACTTCCTGAAGGATAGTTGAATCAACCCGTGAAAAATCAAGCAACTCTCCGCTGTGATGCACTTTCACCAATTCCTTTTTTAAGCTTGGCAATTGTGCTTTTTGGGAATAGAAGTTAGGTTTTTCACGCGAAGCGATGCTACTTACCAGGGGGCAATAATTAACCGCTGTACGGTTCATTCCCCACCAATCAAATCTATCCCCCAACTGATAGTTATACCAGTAGCGAGAGACACGCAGCCAGTAATTTAGTTCTAGCTTCTGTTTATTGTCTGGATAGAATCTGTATTGATATGTAGTCTTCATGGCGATTCGACCTTATTCGCTTGATTTAGTGTTATCATAGCACCAGGAATCTATTTAGTGTTAAGGTATGAGTAAGGATTTTATTCACAAGGCGAGAGGGGTTTCAAACCTCAAGTGTCATTGAGTGTTAAACCCAAAGTATCGCTACAAAATTTTCACCGCTCCCATGCTGACTCGGTTGGAACAGATTTTTAGAGAATTAATGGAAAAATGGGAAGGGCGATTGATTGAGTTCAAAGGAGAGAAAGATCGCGTTCATCTATTGATCCAGTACACCCCGCAAACCCAGTTAAGCAAGCTGATTAACAATCTGAAAACTGTCTCTAGTCGGTATATGCGGAAAGAATTTGCTGACAGAGTGAATGAGTTCTATTGGAAGGATGTCATGTGGAATAGTGGCTATGGCGTTTTTTCCTGCGGTGGGGTTACGGTAGAACAATTGAAGCTTTATATCGAGTCCCAAGACCGTCCCGAAGAATAGTGTGTTTGTTCAGGCTGTGCAGGTTTCCCTGTGCTTCGGAATCGGTCAACCTGCCAACCTTCACAAACCTGGCTTTCATCCCACGCCAAATCAAAGATTATGGCGTGGGGATTCCCGCCGAGTTAGCTAAAATACGCAGGTACCCGCTTAAAGCCAAACTATGTCTAATCAACCCCTAACTTACCCACTTACGCGCAAAGTAGAGCAAATTGACGAATACCACGGCGTTCAAGTGCAAGACCCCTACCGATGGCTAGAAGATCCGGACTCAGATGAAACTAAGGCTTGGGTGGATGCTGAGAATTCTGTTACTTTTGAATATCTTAACCAAATCCCTGTGAGGGAAAAAATTAAGCAGCGCTTAACTCAACTTTGGGATTATGAAAAGTATGACATTCCTTTAAAAAAAGGAAACCGTTACTTTTACTTTAAAAACGATGGGTTGCAAAATCAAAGCGTTCTCTACACTTTAACTTCCCTCGACGGGGAAGCAAAGGTTTTGCTCGATCCGAATAAACTTTCAGAAGATGGCACGATTGCTTTATCTGGGGCTGCTATCAGCGAAGATGGCAATTTAATGGCATACGGTTTATCTACATCGGGTTCTGATTGGCAAGAATGGAAAGTCCGCGATGTGGAAACTGGCGAGGATCTTTCTGATAGTATAAAGTGGATTAAATTTTCTGGTGCATCTTGGACGCACGATGGTCAAGGATTCTTTTATAGCCGCTACGATGAACCGAACGAGGCTACTAAACTAGAAGATGTTAATTACTTCCAAAAACTTTTTTACCATCGCTTGGGAACGCCCCAATCTGAGGATATTTTAATCTATCACCGACCCGACCAAAAAGAATGGGGTTTCAGCGGTGGCGTTACTGAAGATGGTCGCTATTTGATTATTAGCGTGTGGCGGGGAACCGATCCGAAAAATCTGGTTTTTTACAAAGATTTGACTAACCCGGATGCCGAGGTTGTTGAACTAATTAACGAGTTTGAAGCTAGCTATAGTTTTATCGACAATGATGGCTCTATTTTCTGGTTTCGGACTGACTTGGATGCGCCGCGCGGTCGGGTTATTGGGATTGATATTAACAATGCTGCCCGCGAAAATTGGCAAGAGATTGTTCCCCAGGTGGATGAAGTTCTGGAAGGTGTCAGTTTGCTGAATAATCAATTTGTTGCTGATTATTTGAAGGACGCCCATACTCAAATTAAAATTTTCGACCTGAACGGTAATTTTGTGCGGGAAGTTGCGTTACCGGGACTTGGTTCTGCGGGTGGTTTTGGGGGCAAACGTGACGATAGGTCAACTTTTTATAGCTTTACTGGCTTTACTACACCACCAACTATTTATCGCTACGATATGGTAAGCGGTGAAAGTAGTATTTTCCGGGAACCGCCGGTTGATTTTAACCCAGATGACTACGAGACGAAGCAAGTATTTTACAGTAGCAAAGATGGGACGCAAGTCCCGATGTTTATTACTCACAAAAAGGGGATGGAATTAGATGGAAATAATCCCACTTTGCTCTATGGTTACGGTGGCTTTAATATCTCTTTAACGCCTAGCTTTTCTGTCAGTCAACTGGTGTGGATGGAGATGGGAGGCGTTTATGCTGTTGCCAATTTGCGTGGCGGTGGCGAATATGGTGAAGAATGGCATCAAGCGGGAATGAAGCTGAAAAAGCAGAATGTTTTTGATGATTTTATTGCCGCAGCGGAATGGTTAATTGCTAACCAATATACTGTTCCTGAAAAACTTGCGATCGCAGGCGGTAGTAATGGCGGATTATTAGTCGGTGCTTGCATGACTCAACGCCCGGATTTATTTGGTGCAGCTTTGCCAGCTGTGGGGGTATTGGATATGCTGCGCTTCCATAAGTTTACCATTGGTTGGGCTTGGTGTTCTGAATACGGTTCGCCTGAAGATCCAGAAGAATTTAAAACACTTTATGCCTATTCCCCACTGCACAATTTAAAAGCAGGAACCGCTTATCCGGCAACTATGATTACAACTGCGGATCATGACGATCGCGTAGTACCTGCCCATAGTTTCAAATTTGCGGCGGCTTTGCAAGCAGCACATCAGGGCGAGAATCCGGTCTTAATCAGAATTGAAACAAAGGCTGGACATGGTGCAGGAAAGCCTACTACTAAACAGATTGAAGAACTAGCGGATCGGTGGGCTTTTTTGGTGCGCTCGCTCAATATCCCTGTTAACTAATTCTGTCACAAAATACCTGGGGTGGGCATCCTGCCCACCCCACAAGATTTATAAAATAGGATTACTTTAACAAAGAAAACCATGCACCAAAACCAAAGCCGTTCCCATTCACCCAACCTGTCCACCGTCGAGAAGCTCACAGAGTTTGTTCAGAATATTTTTTGGACGGCGGAAGGTATGTTATCCACGAGCATATTCTCGAAGAGGCTAGAAGGCGTGCGGTAGAGAACAGACCAGCAAAGATGTGCTGCCTTATTCGATCTGGAAAAAATGGGCGTCAAGGCAAAGGAAGCTGTTCCTGTTATAGTGGAACTCTTGGATTTTCCAGAAGATGGTGTTAGGTCAAATGCTGCTTCTGCTTTGGGAAAAATAGCGAACAAAGACGTAGGAGGGAAACTTTTACCTTTGTTAAAAGATCCCGATTCATATATCCGTACTGAAGCAGTCGAATCTTTAGGATTATTAGGATATGCACAAGGACTTCACGATATTGTTGATCTACTCCAAACTGATGAAGATTACTTAGTTAGACTTTGTGCAGCAGAAGCACTGGGCAACCTTAATGACAAAAGTGCAATGCCAGCTTTGATAGCAGCGTTGAACGATTCAAATGAGGGAGTGCGAGCTTATGCTGCGGATTCAATCGGCTTATTAGGAGTTGTCGAAGCTTTACCTATTTTACAGCAAAAACTAGAATCTGAATCCAGTCAATTTACAAGAGTTTTTACCTTGTCAGCACTCTACCGACTTGGAGATGAAAAATCTCTTTTCTCATTAATAAAAATGTTAGAAACTACAGGTTATAGTCTGGCATTAACTATATTCAATCTGATTCATGGGTTGGCAACGCCTCAAAATGCAGCCTTGCTCAAAGAACTTATACTAGCATTCACTCAATCCCGACCTTCCTTAGATCCTCATCAACCTTTATATCCAAATCCGAGCGATCTAATCAAGCATCTTGACTCGCTGACAAAAAGTACCAGTCAGGCTAACAACTAGCTTAAGCATTCCCTGAAAGCAGCGGGATATTTTCAGCCAGCATATCCTTGACTGTTTTTCCCCGTTCTTTTGCCCAAAGCTGCAATCCGCTATAAAATTCAAGCCAGGGTGTTTAAATTTCCTAAGAAAATCGGTATTTTATCTTCTTATAGCCATTAGCCATTACCTATTTAATATTGCGGTTATTTGCTTGACGATAAATCTGAAGCAAGTTGAGAAACTTGGGAAAATCAAAACTTCGGGGGTCAACTTTGTTTCCCGATCTATCGACTTCCTTATGGGTAGTAATTCGATTCTCTGGAACGTTACTTTGAGCGATGAACCACGCTAGAGTATTATATTGTTCTTCTGTATACCCGCTATGGGTTGGGTTTTGATTATCCCACCCATCCGGCGGCGTTTCTAAGGAAATATGATAAGCAAAGTTATTTACAGAGGAGGCTAACTTAGGATTTGTTTTTACGGTTTCTTTGCCCTTGGGACTTTCAAATACCGAGTTTCCTGCACCAAATGCTCTTTTGTCTGGCGGAACTATATAAACAACGGTTCCATCTAACTCTATTAAGGTGTGGTAACTTACTTGCTTATTTTCATCGTAGTGAGGTGTTTGGAAAAAATCAATTGCACCTAATGCAGAACCAGCGGTTTCGTGCAAAACTATAATTGGTTGATTGTATACGGCTACACCATTAATATCTTTAGTAAATCTTTCTCCATAGTTAGTTGGATGCGCCCAGGCTATTTTGGATCTGGGAGTGTACGTCGTTATGATATTAACAGGATTAAGTTCTGAGTCAGAAACATTTTGATTAGGTTTTTCTTTGACTTCTGGTTTAACTTTCTCCTGGTTTTGGGAGGATTCAGGTTTAGGTTTTGGATATTGACTCCAAGCGGCTTTGGGATTAAAGTTTACTTTTGTCTTTTGTAGGAGTTCTGCTTCTCCGCTGAATAGCAGTAATATCAGGAAAAGCGATAGGAAAAATGTTAGCAGAAACGGTTTAGCTGCCTTGAATTTAAGTTTCATTTGTGCAAGGCTGGTAAAAATACTTTAAGATATTTTATCCCAATTAATAAAAATTTTCTGTATCACATCAAACCCCAGACTTCGCTAAAATTGCATCGCGAATTGCGATAGCGGTGGCGGGTGCGAGTAAAACGCCGTTGCGATAGTGTCCTGTGGCTAACAATATATTATTGTAACCAGGTAATTGACCAATAATAGGAGCCGGGTATCCTTGGGGGCGAGGGCGCAATCCGGACCAAGTTCTGAGGATGGTAGCTTGGGATAGGGGGGGACAAAATGCGATCGCTCCTGCCATCACTTTATCCAATAAACTCGGATCTGCCACCACTTCCCCAGCATCTGTGGGAAATTCTACCGTCGCACCTACCCAGTATTCTTGATCGCCGACCGGGACAATATGAATATCATCGCTGGTAATAACTGGCTGAAAATCGGAATTTCCCAAAGGATTTTCTAACCGCAAGTGCAATGCTTGTCCCAATACAGGTTGAATATCAATTTTTTGCGCTAAAGATGCGGTTATCGGTGTCGATCCTAAACCAGCAGATATGACTATCCAATCTGTTTCTATTTGACCATTAGATGTTTCAATTTGATAGCAAATCCCCCCGGTGGATGTAATTTCTTCAACGGTGACGCCAAATTTAAAATTTACGCTGTTGCGCCCAGCGGCTTCAACTAAAGCTAAAGTTAAACCAGAAGGATCGAGCTGTCGGTCTTGGGGAGAATAAATAGCAGCGGTGATGTTTTCTAAATTTAACTGGGGACATTTAGACAGGACTTGGTCAATATCCCAAATTTCTAAATGCCATCCTTGAGATTGACGAATTTCTACTAAATTTTCCCAATCTGCGACTGAGGGAACGAGCATGAGAATTCCCAGCCGATTGTAAAGGATTTGGCGATTTGTATTGGCTTCTAATTCGGGGATTAAAGTTTCATAGCGTTGCAGGCTAGTTTGTCGCAACTGCCACGCTTTGCCTTTAATTTTTTGGCTGATAATGCCCATTAAAACACCCAAGGCTGCACTTGTCGCTCCTTGGGCAGGGAGTTGTTTATCCAGGACGGTAATCGACAGTCCTGGAATTAAACTGAGTTCGTATGCGATCGCGGCACCCACAACGCCGCACCCGATAATTGTAATTCGACTCATGTTAGGTAATTGGTAATTGGTAATTGGTAATGGGGAAATTTTTGACATTACCAGGACTTACGCCGGGATACTAGATATAGTCGAGATGGTGCGTTACACTGCGTTAACGCACCCTACATATACTAATCGCTCATAGCTAATAGCTCATCTCAGCAATTAGCAATTAGCAATTAGCAATTAGCAATTAGCAACTGGCGTTATTACCTATTAGCCATTGTTATGCTTTAGGCGTCAACTCCAAGAAAGCGTTAATGTCTTTCTGGAGCGTTGCGTAAGAGCGGATAGTCGCTTTGTAGTCTTGAGCTTCGGCACCTGCATCGATGCTGAGCAAGTCTTCAATTACCTGTTTCGCGGCTTCTTTCACCTTGGGTTGGTCTTTTGCCAGCAAGTTGCGCTCTAGTAGACTCATTTTCGCCCGCAGTTCGCCCAATGGCCCGCGGATGAAGTTTTTGGTAAATACCCAATTTTCGTCTTGGATCAGCTTAGCCAGTTCGGGCAAGCGATCGCGCATTGCCTCAATATCAGAAGTATATTTCTGAATTACTTCCAACTTAGCCGAGGTGTAAGTCGGCGGTTTGACTTCAGTCGGACTGCTACAACTGACCAAAAACACCGTCACACATGCCAACAGAACAGCCATTATTGAGCGGAAACGTCCCATAACCATAATTTTCACTTAAAGTTACCATTACAAATCTTATCGGCGCAGGAAGCTGATTAAAACATCGCTGACTTGATCTGACCAATGTTCTTGGGGATAATGCCCTGCTTCTGCTAGTTTGCTCAGTTCTACATCCTTGAGCGTACTCGCTAGCTGTTGTGCTGGCTCGAAGGGCAACCAAGGGTCGCGCATCCCCCACATAATTAACGTAGGCTGCTCAAAGCTGCGTAACCCAGATTCAATTTCTGCCATTGTTTGGGGCAATTGCAAGTTTCGCACCGTCGCCAGCAAACTCCGCCCCGCTGCCGAACTCTTGAGGAAAGGACGCCGATATACGTCTAAATCTTCGTCGGAGATGCCGTAACGGCAGCCGCCTTCTAAGGTACGGTCTACCAATAGGGGGTCTTGTGTCATCATATCCCCGACGAAGGGCAAACCGAGTTGTTGAATTTTCCAAGGTAACTTAGTCGCCGTGGAGATGGGAGCGTTGAGAATCGCCAAGCGTTCGATTTGTTCTGGGTGACGTAGAGCGTATTGAATGCCTACAGAACCCAAAAATCCCTGCACGACGAGGGAGAACCGCTGTAGTTCCAACGCTTCGAGGAAGGCAGATAGCGCCTTGAGATAGGCATCGGGAGTATAAGCAAAGTCTCGCTTGTCTGGTTTTGCCGAGAAACCACTGCCTATCCAGTCGGGTGCGATCGCTCGATACCCCTTTTCCGCCAAACTTGGCATTACCATAGTCCACGAGTAACTCTGAGAAGGCAACCCGTGCAGCAACACTACTGGTAACCTGTCACTGGGCCCCAAAGGGTTTGCTTCCCGATAAAACCATTGCAGCGAACCAACTTCTATAGAGTTTTCCGTTATCGACACTGTTGTTATTGCACCGTTCAATCGCCGTGGTTTGAGCTTACCGCCCCGTGGCTGTTTTGGGCAAGATGAATTCTCGGTTGGGTTTTTATACCCCGATCGGTTGCGAAATATTAAACCTGTTGTTAAACTTAACCACCAAAGTAGTGCCACTCTTGAGTCCCATACAAAACGTGAACGCAGCTCAACAGGCCACCAACATTGAAATTGCCACTAAAATTGCCGCCGTCGTCAATCTGTTTAAGTGTCAATTCCCGGATGCCAGGGCAGACCTCAAACCCTGGAGTAACGATCCCGACACGCGAAAGTTAGTCGATCCGGACTCGATCGATATTGGCTTTCACTTGCCTGGATGGAGTCCCAGGTTTCAGTGTCGCAGTATTTTGGTGCAAATTCGCTTTTATCAAGACCCGGTAGATACTTCCCGGCGAGCGATCGGAGTAGAAACGGCTGGGTTTAACCATCAAGGAATTGCGTGGCGATTTTCCACGGTTGAAAGTTGGAATTTTGAAGGCGAATGTCAGCCAGTTGCAGATATATGCGAAAAGCTGAAACATTTTTGCAGGCAGGTTTTTGAGTTGTTCAACGGTTAAGATTTTGTTGTCAGAAACCCGGTTTCTATAAAAAACCGGGTTTCTTGGCGCGGCGATCGAGTAGGGAACTTGGGAAAATCTTCGCGTCAGTGACAAAAATTATTGATGCATTAACCATCAAGTAGGGAACATGATTAACGTTATCTGTTTTTGCCCAATAGGTTTTCTTGGCGCGGCGATCGAGTAGGGGCACGGCATGAGAGAAGTTATCTGTTTTTGCGAAATAATTATGATGCCGTGCCCCTACGGATTGTAATATCTTATGAATCGGTTGATTCTAGTTTCCGGTAGCGAACCAGGATAGTCATCACCCGATCTGAATTCGGTACTGGCGTCAAGGGACCCCAATCATCAACGTGAGCAAATTCCATTAGGTAAAAATTGCGGATTTGTTCTTGCACTCCTTCGCGGGAACTGATAATCAAAAACTGCACTTTTTCCCGTTCCGGTTCTCCGGGGTCAGAATTAGGACGATCCGATCCGGTAGAGTCCGAGAAAAACTCTTGCGCCATGATATTTTCTCCTGTTTTTTGGATTTCAAACCAAAAAATCTAGCCACCCCGCAGGCAGCGCTTTCGCAGGGTGGCTACAGAGAATGTTAAAATTCTCATTTAGCCTCCAGGCTGGTTTGTACAGTGTGGGGGTCAAGCTGTCCGTAGCTGTTGTCAGCGGCTATGGGCAGCGTTACTAGATTTTTGACGGACACGGGTTGCTGTCGTTGAACTAGAGCAACCTTAAAGAGAGAGGATAGCCCGATTGGGGACAGCCGTCAAGATGCGGTTACGAATCTTTAGGTAATGATAGGACGCTCCAAGTTTGTGGTAGTAGCACGGCATTAGTAATTTTGTTAAACTACCCGATATATCTGGGTTGCCGTGCTACTAATATCTGGAAATTCGTATTGACAATCTAAATCGGTTCTTTGGCAAAAGCAAGTTTGTAGGGTGGATAAAAATTAAAAATGCGACAATACAGCCGTAAAAAAGAGGCAAAGGAGCAGTTAATTAATGTCTCAGAATCAAGAGGGAAAGTTGTTGCAGAGCGCCCAGGGGATCGATCCAGACCAAGTTTAAGTCCTCGGACAACAGATAATAAGGTAGAGAAACCAGAGTCATCCCAGGGTCAGAAAGCAGGTTTCTTTGCCCAAAACGATCGCGTGGGCGATCCTTTTGGGAATTATAAATTGGAAAACCAACAGGACTTACGCAAGGGCGTTGCCAGAAACCCGGTTTCTTGCTGGGATCTCTGGTTTCCAAACCAAGGATTTTTCAGAGAAACTTTGGTGTTTGCGTAAGTCCTGACCAATTTAGAGATAATCCACATGGCGACGAATCAATTTAGCATCACGTTAACCCAAAAAGACCGGGATCAAGTCATGGCTGCTATTGCCACAATTAAGGAAAAGCTGCCGTTTTTGATTGACTTGACGCCCGAACAGCGCAAGGCTTTGCCGAAAATGGGGGATAAGAGTCGGGCGTTTGTCAGCAAGGCGTTGGAAGTGGCGACGCAAAACCCAGACTTTTTGCCGCGAAATTTTGATTTGGAGGAAATGCGGAAGGATGTGCAATTGTTCGAGCAATTGTATCCGCTAGTGCTGTCCCTGGCGCAGTTGCAAGAGTTGGTAGATGATACCTGCGTGGCGGTGGGTAGCGAAGCCTTTGCAGCGGCGTTGCTGGTGTATAACTATGCCAAAGCCAGCGGTGAGGGGACTGGGTTGGATACGCTGGTTGAGGATATGGGACAGCGGTTTGCGCGGAAACCTCGGAAGGTCAAGCCTCAAGAGAAAACGATCCAGAAAAAAGCTGGATAATTTGACAACAGAGGTGCAACGTTGCAGCTCGTAGCTCGAAATTTCGAGTTCCCAGCTCGAAGTTTCGAGTTCCCAGCTCGAAAGTTTTAGTTTTAAGCTTGAAGTTTCGAGTTCCCAGCTCGAAGTTTCGAGTTCGTAGCTCGAAATTTGGGATTCTGGCTGATGGCGCTGAGGTTTTGCGCTGGTTGCACTAACCCGCCAGGGATTAAAATCCAAGGGCTTTTAGCGAAAGTCCGTTAAAACGGACGGAATACATTCGTTTTGTGGACTGCTGCCCCTTGCTTCGAGGCAGCAGTCCACAAATGCGTTATCAGGCTGGAACCTGGTAACGAGGCGATCGCAGGCACATGAGGGGTAAATTAGCAGTAGGGGCACGGCATCAACAATCTTGGAGGCAAATGCAAAATCTGATTGTTGCCGTGCCCCTACGGATTGTAATATTAGGACTTACGCTAGTAGAACCCGGTTTATACAAAAAACCGGGTTTCTTGGCGCGGCGATCGAGTAGGGGCACGGCATGAGAGAAGTTATCTGTTTTTGCGAAATAATTATGATGCCGTGCCCCTACGGATTGTAATATCTTATGAATCGGTTGATTCTAGTTTCCGGTAGCGAGTCAGAATCGTCATCACCCGATCTGAATTCGGTACTGGCGTCAAGCGACCCCAATCATCAACCTGAGCAAATCCCATTACGTAAAAATTGCGGATTTGTTCTTGCACTCCTTCGCGGGAACTGATAATCAAAAACTGCACTTTTTCCCGTTCCGGCATTTCTGAAGACGAAACAGGACGATCCGATC